>JBDKJJ010000044.1:0-19869 GCA_039796635.1 Bacteroidota bacterium | reverse complement strand
GTTAAGCCAATTCTATGGTCAGTCATACGCCCTTGAGGGAAATTGTAGGTTCTGATTTTTGCACTTCTATCACCAGTACTAACTAATGTTTTTCGTCTAGCAGCAATTGCATCTTCATGTTTTCTTACTTGTTCTTCATATAGTTTTGAACGAAGCATATTCATTGCTTTTTCACGATTTCCTAGCTGCGAACGTTCTGTTTGACAAATTACCACAACACCTGTTGGAATATGTGTTAACTGAACTTTAGTTTCCACCTTATTTACATTCTGACCACCTGCTCCGCCACTTCTTGATGTTTCCATTTTTACATCACTTTCTTTCAATTCAAAATCAACTTCATCGGCTTCAGGCATCACCGCTACTGTTGCAGCCGAAGTATGAACTCTTCCATTGGCTTCAGTTGCAGGCACACGTTGCACACGATGTACACCACTTTCAAACTTTAAAATTCCGTAAACATCTTCGCCTGTTACCTCCAATGATACATCCTTATAACCGCCAACTGTACCTTCACTTTCGCCAATTAATGCTACCTTCCAACCACGGCGTTCGCAATATCTTTGATACATTCTTAATAACTCACCAGCAAACAAAGAGGCTTCATCACCGCCAGTTCCAGCCCTGATTTCAATGATTGCGTTTTTACCATCTTCAGGATCTTTTGGTATCAACATTAATCTTAATCGTTCTTCTAAATCATTTTTTTTAGGCTCTAACAATTCAATTTCTTCTTTTGCCATTTGCCTCATTTCAGCATCTTTTTCTGTTAGAAAAAGCTCTTTACTTTCCTCATAGTTTTTTAATACTGTTCTATATTCTCGAAACATCAAAACTAACTTTTCAAGTTCTTTATATTCTTTGCTTAATGCTGTAAACTTTTTGATGTCGTTCATCAAATCAGGTTGTGTTAGCAATCGTGCAATATCTTCAAATCTGTGTTCGGCTATTTCTAATTTATCAATCATGAATAAAAATCAATAATTTTTGAGGGTGCAAAGGTGCAAAGAAATTTGGAAGCGAAGAGGTTCTTTTTTAAAAATCTATTGTGATAGATTCTTTTACACCATTTTTAAATTCATGGCTTGCTTAGATGCTCTTTGAGCAGGAAACCATGCAGTTATTCCTCCAATAAAAACAATTGTAATAATTACTAATACAATATCCATCCATTCAATTTTTACAGGATAAGCATCAACCACAAATGAGTTGCCTCCTAATTTTATTATTTTAAATTGTATTTGAGCCAAACAAACCGCTACTCCTAATACCAACCCAATCAAGGCTCCAAATCCTGCTGCAATTAATCCTTCAATTAAAAATATGTTTCGTATCAATTTACCATCGGCGCCAAAAGTTCGAAGTATGCTTTGGTCACGTTGTTTATCAATAGCAATCATACTTAAGCTACCAATCATATTAAATGAAGCTATGATTAAAATAAAGGATAGAATGCTATAAACAACCCATTTTTCAATCTTCATTATTCTATAAATAAATTCATTTTGTTCGTATCTGTTTTTAATTATCACATTATCGCCTAAAATAGTTTTTAGTTGCTTTTTTACAGAAAGCTCATCATTGCTGTTTTTTAGGGCGATTCGGATGAGGCTAATTTGCTTATCATATTGCAACAGATTTTTTAATAATTGAAAATCAACAAAAACATATTTCACATCAAAATCTTGTTGAATAGCAAATGTTCCTGTACCATAAACCCTTTCTGACCTAAATGCATTCATTGGGTCAGCAGTAATATTTTCAGATTTTCGATTTGGAATAAATAATTGAATGGGTTCGGTAGTAAAATCAGCATTAAGCCCCAACGATTGAGCCACACCAGCTCCTAACACTACATTGTGTTGAATTTCATTATTAATATTTGTATCAGATGTTAAACTAAATTGACCCTGATAAATACATTTTGAAACATCACATACATCTTCAAAATTTGCATCAACGCCTTGTAATGTTGCTATAAATTGTTGATCACGAAATCGGAGTAAAGCATTTTCTTCAATACATTTTGAAAATGATTTTAAGCCGCTTATATCTTGTATTTTTTTTAGTTGTGATTCAGTAACAACAAAGGTTTTCCCTTTAATTGGTGTAATTTCTAAATCGCTATTAAATGAATGATAGAGCGAAATTACCAATCCTTCAAAACCATTAAACACACTTAATACTATTATTAAAGCGGCTGTGCCAACAGCAATAGCGCCCACAGTTATCCAATTCAACACCTGAATGGCGGCTGTACTTTTTTTTGAAAAAAAATACCGAAGAGCTATTTTAAAAGGAAGCTTTATCATTTAAAATAATCATAAAATCCTTTTCCTGATTTTTTTCCTAAATGCCCTGCCAATACTTTTTGTTGCTGAATTCTACTAGGTCGGAATTTTGGATCAAAATGAAAAGCGTTAAACAAAGATTCAGTTACTGAATAATTTATATCATTGCCGATTAAATCCATTAGCTTAAAAGGTCCCATTTTAAATCCAGCATTTTCAAGTAAGCAATCAATGGTTTCTAAATCAGCCGCATTTTCTTCAGCAATTTTCAAACTTTCAACATAATAATGCCGAGCAACTCTATTCACAATAAAGCCAGGTGAATCTTTTGCCATTACCACAGTTTTTCCCATTTTTTGTGCTACTTCTTTTGTTGTTTGAGCTGTTTTTTCATCAGTAGCAGCGCCGCTTATCACTTCCACCAATTTCATTAAATGAGCAGGATTAAAAAAATGCATTCCAACCACTCGGCCCGGAAACGGAACTTGGGCTGCAATTTGAGTAACCGATAAAGAAGATGTATTGGTTGCCAAAATAGCATCATCGCCATTGATTTCAGCTAATTGCAAAAACAGTTTTTGTTTAATGTCTAACCGTTCAACAATGGCTTCAATAGCCATATCACATTTGCAATTATTTAAATCAGTTTCAAACTTTAATCTTGATAGCGTTACTTTCTTTTCTTCTTCAGTCATTTTTCCTTTTTCAACTGCAACACTTAAATTTTTTTCAATACCATTTTTTGCTTTGGCTAACACATCGCTATTGATATCAAACAAAAAAGCTTGAAACCCTGAATTGGCAGCAACTTGTGCAATTCCTGCGCCCATTGTTCCAGCACCACAAACTGTTATTTTTTGAATCATTATTTAAAAATTAAAAACCAAAAGTATTCAAAAATCAGTTGAATCACGTAAAACATTTTTTGTTTTCATCCGTAAATTTGAAAATATAAACAATTAAATTTTACTGCTATGTTTTCATTATCTAACAATTGGATTACCGAAGGCACAATAGATTTTGAGTATAAAAAATATTTGCTGTTAGCTTATTTACGTGATATTGATGCAAGTTTTAAAGATGAAAAACTTTATCCTCAATTTGCTGAATTAATACAGCATCATCGAAATTTAGTTCATTTAAAATATGAATTGGAAAAGATAGAAACTAGCTTTCAGAAAGAATTAAAAGAGATGGATTTGCAACACGTAAAATTAATTTTTGAAAAATTAAAAGCAGATAATGTGGTAGATGAAATACAATCAATTATTGATTATTCATTGCCTGAAATGGAAACTGAAATAAAAAAAGGTGCAGAAATTTATGATGAAGTGGAACATAAATTACATGTGTTTTCATTAGGGTTAATTCCATTATATAAAGATGATGGATACTTTATTATTAGTGATTTTGTGAGAAAAAATATTTTGATTTATGAATATCAGTTTTCATTAATCACAAATAAATTTGAACAATTCAGAACCGTGAAAACTAACTATCTAAAATCATATAAACTCAACATTAGTAATACTTACGAAAAAATAAAGTATGATTTAATAAGGTTTAATTCAAACAACTCAACCCCAGCCACTTTTGTAGTTGAATTCAAGGAAAATATTCCTTATCGAGAAACATTATTGCCAATTGCCAAGCGAAGTTTAGTTCAGTTTATATCAAGCATTTAATACCAATTCCAACAACAAAATAGTCCAAACTATTTTAGAGTTGTGAAGTGGTAAATGCCGATACAGTTTGAAAATAGTACAAATGAGTGAAACGTCCCGATTTCTTCGGGATGGACTATATTGAAAACGTAATCGGTATAAGAAAACATTTTTTAAGAAAATTCGTTCTTGATGAATGAAACAAATAATATTGGCATGTTTACTTATTGGATTGATTTGTATTAGTAAAGTAACTTTTGCTTTAGCTATTAATAAAGAAGAAATAAAACCGCCAATCTTATTACTAAACAATTTTACAAGGAAAACAAAAGCGCTTTCACTTTCTCCTTCATTTGGTTTTCAGTATGCTAATAAAAAGTATTACGAAGGAAATTTATCATTAATACCAGGCGTCGAATATTTTTGGATAAATAATGCCTCAATGGGCTTAAAAATAGGACCAGAATTCCACATTAAACAAAGTGGCAATAATCATCATTTTCATTTAGGTTCTACAGAAGAATTGTTTGTAAGAAAATATTTTAGAATTGGGAATAAGCGGATGAATAAGGCTTTGTTCGTTTCTCCAGGTGTTAATTTTACATTACGACGCAATCATTATTTTGATAAAACTACGCAACAACATACTAAAGAATATGAAGCACATCTCAAGCCTTACACTGATTTTGGAATAACTTATTTCATCAATAAAAGATTTGCACTAAATGGCGCAATTAGAATAAATTATAGATACGATTCTTATGGCAGTAAAATAAATTTTAATACCAATCCAGATGTAGAGATGGGATATGATTTTTCAGTAAAATATTTCTTACGATAGTATTAATTGTGAAGCTATAAAATAGCTAATTTGCAGCCATGAATTTTCCATCAAAGCTTATTGAAAATGCAGTAATGCAATTTGCCTCATTGCCCGGCATTGGTAAAAAAACAGCTTTGCGATTGGTTTTGCATTTACTGAAACAGCCCAATGAAGAAGTAAAATTTTTCAGTGATACAATTTTTAAAATGCGAAATGAAATAAAATTTTGCAATGAGTGTCATAATATTAGTGATGGTGAAATTTGCAGTATTTGCAATAACTCACATCGTAATCACGAACAAATATGTGTGGTTGAAAATTTACGTGATGTAATAGCAATTGAAAATACTGGTCAGTATAATGGCGTTTATCATGTGTTGAATGGTGTAATATCACCCATTGATGGAATTGGACCTGATGAATTATATATTTCATCATTGATTGAACGAGTTGATAAACATGGTGTGAAAGAAATAATTATGGCATTAAATCCAACTATGGAAGGCGATACCACCATTTTTTACATTTCAAAACAACTACAACCCCGTGAAATAAAAATTACTAGCATAGCTCGTGGAATAGCCTTTGGCGGTGAGTTAGAGTATGTTGATGAATTCACATTGGGTAGATCATTGGCTACTCGATTACCTTATGAAAAGTATTTGGTGAATAAAACTAATTAATGTATTCCCAACACATCTTTAAATTCAAACACTCCTTTTTTATCAGCAATCCATTCAGCAGCAAATACAGCACCTTCGGCAAATCCGCTTCGGTTATAGGCTTTGTGAGTTAAAGCAATTTCATCAACACCACTTTTAAAATAAATATTATGAGTTCCAATTACATTTTCTAATCGGTACGCTTCAATGGGTGCTTCTTGATTTGGTAATTGTTGATGAATAATTTTTTGTAACGAAATAGCTGTTCCGCTTGGTGCATCTTTCTTTTCAATATGATGCGTTTCATCTAATAATGCTTGATATTGCGGATGATTTTTAAATAAAGAAGCGGCATAATTAGTAACTGCAAAAAATAAATTTACACCAATGCTAAAATTGCTTGCATATACTAATGCCCCATTATTTTGTTTGAAATTTTCTTTTATTTCATCCAATTCATACCACCAACCTGTTGAGCCACAAACCACTGGTACATTAGCTTTTAAGCATAATTCAATATTTTTTTTTGCTGAATGAGGGTTGGTGAATTCAATCACTACATCTGCTTTTTTAATATTCTCAATAGTGAATTCATGCAAATTTGAAGAACCAATTTTCAAAACCACTTCATGTTTTCCGTTGGCAATAATCACTTGTTCAATAGCTTTTCCCATTTTGCCATAACCAATCAATGCAATTTTCATTAGTATAAAATTAGATGACGAAGATACTTTTGCCTTTATTAATCTGAAAAAAAACTCATTAACATTTTTTTTGCATTTAGTTGATGCGGTGAGTAAACCAAAACATAGTTTTCATCGTCTATTAAAAAACAAACAAACAAATGAAAAAATTTGTCGGATTTATTTCCATCATTATTGTAGCATTAAGTTTATCAGTTCAAGCACAACAACCACCTCAAGCTGGAAACGGAAAACCTCCAAAACCAGCTAAGTTAAAAGGTGTTGATAGAATGGGAAGAAGAGAAGTTGATGGAACATTTAAAGAAAAAAAGGCAAAAAAATTTAGGCAACATCATCGCCGCCACAGAAAACACAAGGCACAATGACAATTAAAAATTAGATAGAAGATAGGTTTTTAGGTTTTATTTTACAAAAAAGCAGGCTCCGGTTTTTTAGGTTTATCGGAGTTCTGCTTTTTTTGTTTTAGATGTTTTTTCAAAATATTTACACCACTCACTTATACCACATTCATTGCACTTTGGCGAACGAGCAATACAAGTGTATCTACCATGCAAAATCAACCAATGATGTGCAATATGAATTTCATCAGATGGAATATTTTTTACTAATTGTTGTTCGGTTTGTAACGGATTTTTCGCATTTGTAGTTAACCCAATTCGGGCTGAAACCCTGAATACATGGGTATCAACAGCCATAGCTGGTTGATTGAAAATTACACTAACAACCACATTAGCAGTTTTTCGACCTACGCCTGGTAATGTTTGTAATTGATTAATATCTGATGGAACCTCTCCTCCAAAATCTTGCTCTAATTTTTGAGCCATTCCAATTAAATGTTTGGCTTTATTATTCGGATAACTAATGCTTCGAATTAATGAGAATACCTCATCAAATTCAGCTTTTGCCAATTTTTTTGAAGTAGGGAATTTTTTAAATAACGAAGGTGTAGTAAGGTTTACACGTTTATCAGTGCATTGTGCTGAAAGTATTACGGCCACCAAAAGTTCATACGGATTTTCGTAATACAGTTCAGTTTCCGCATCAGGATTATTTGTTTTAAAATAATTTAAAACGTGTGAATAGCGTTCGGCTTTTGTCATAACAAAAGCAAAACTAAAACTATTTTGCCATCATTTGTTGTTGGCTATAATTCAAAATAAAATTTTGAGTTGCCACAGGTGCATTGCATGAAGCTTTAGGCATACGAGCAAATCCTTTCAACAATTCTAAATACTCATTTTTATAAGCATCATTATTGTCTAATTGATTTCTGATTTCAAAATTTTCTGTTTCAGAAGTTTCGCTGTAGATATAACGAACTAAATCATTTGAAGTGTAATTTTTTGGCATACGCAATTAATATTTGTTTATATAAAAACGGATGATGAAACAAATTATTTTATTCACCTTCAATTTTTTATATAAAAATTAAATACAGCATTGCCAAGCATTGGTTATACCTCAACGCTTTGTTCTTCCATTATTTTTCGAAGATTTTTTAAAGCGTAGCGCATTCTGCCCAAAACAGTATTCAAATTTTCACCGGTTTCTTCAGCAATTTCATTGAATTTTAATCCATAAAAATGACGCATAATAACTACTTGCTTTTGTTCTTCGGGTAAAAAATCAATCAAGTTTTTTACTTGTTCACAGGTTTGCGATTGAACCATTTCATCTTCACTTGTTGAAAGTTCAGAAGGCATGGCTCTGAAAATATCTTTTTCTTCGGTGCTGTGCATAATTCTGATTCGCTTATTGCTGCGATAATCATCAATACACATATTACGGGCAATACGCATTACCCAAGGCAAAAATTTATCTGTTTCATTGTATCTTTTATTTTGTAAACGATCAACTACTTTGATAAACGTTTCTTGAAAAATATCATTTGCTTTTTCATGACATTTTACAAATAAATAAATAGAAGAATAAACTTTTTGCTGATGGCGATTAAACAATGTGGTGAATGCTACGGAACTACCATTCAAATAAGCCTTGATTAACTCTTGATCACTTAATGATTGCATGATTTTAAAATTTAAGTTGAAAAATAAAATGCGTTTAAGTGTAGAGATTTTGTGCTATAGGCTTATTGTTTTTTTATTGGTAAATTTTGAATTTTTTGTTCAGTGTTCAAAAGTGAATAATTTTAACGAAATATCAAAATAAAAAAGCATTAAAAATATTTTGGAAATGTAAAGTTTGCTTTTAACTTTGGTTGTTACAAATTATTCATTTATTTAAAACTATAGACAAGCAACCTCACCTAATGGTTGCACTAACCTTAAAACTAAAAAATATTTTACAATGAAAAAAGTTCTATTACTCACGTGCATTTTGTTAAGCATGAAATTATTGTCCTACGGACAAGCTGCTCCTTATTGTTTACCTACTTATACTTCAGGAAGCGGATTTGGGGACTTTATTAATTCAGTACAATTAGGTACAATTAATAATGTGAATTCTGGCGCAACCCCTTCTCCTTATTATACAAATTATACATCTAATTGGTGTGCTCAGATGAACCCAGGATCTACTTATAGCTTAACGGTTCAGTGTGGATGGTTTGGCACTAACAATAATATTTATGCTTGGATTGATTACAATCATGATAATGTTTTTCAACATCCTGGTGAACTAATAGGTCAAGCAACATTGATGACAGGCAATCAAACATCAACTATCACTTTCACTATTCCACTAACTGCATTGTCAGGTTTTACAAGATTAAGGGTAAGAGAGATTTATGGCTCGGCTGCTGTAGCTGATCCATGTGCTAATAAAGGTTTTGGTGAAACCGAAGATTACTGCGTAGGAATTATTTCACCCTATTCAAAAGATATCGGAACATCTAATTTAATTTCACCAACAAGTGATTGTGGTCTTTCGAGCTCAACAATTGTAACTGCAAATTTTTTTAATAGTGGTACTGATACAATATTCAATTTTAGTGCTTCATATAATGTTAATAATGGATTTTCCACTGCAACTGAGGTAATTAATGATACAATTTTCCCTCAATCAGCCTATGCATATACTTTCACAACACTTGCTGATTTTTCAACACCTGGCCCCAATAATGTTTCAATTTGGGCATCCTTAAACCCATCAGATTCTAATTCACTAAACGATACTATTCATCGAGTTATTAACAATTATTTATTAATCAATTCCTTTCCATTTATTGAAAATTTTGAATCTGGAAGTTTATCAATAGCGGCTAGAACATCTAATGGAATAGCGGCACAAAGTTTTGTAACGCCTATGGCTGCCAAAAATAGTGCAAATGGGTTTTTGATGACTGGAACCAATGGAGGTGGATTTACAACCCCAGCACTTGGCTCTGAATGGACGATAAATCAAAGCTCGAGTAGTAAACTAGAATACTGTATTGATGCCACTGATACAGCCAATCTCCATTGCGGCTTGATATTGAAATTTGATTTGAAACAAACTGCAACTTTTGATGAAATGTACAGCAGCTTTAGAGTACTTGTAAATGGCATTCAAGTAAGCACAACATACCATCCATCAGCTGGAAATAATGGTGTTAATGCTGATCCTTTTAAACGGTATGTTATTAATTTACAAAGTTATGTAGGAACATTATTTAATTTGACATTTGAAAGTAGAAACAAGTATGATTCCCTTTCGGCAATGCCAGGAGATAATGCATTTATAGATAATATTCGAATAGGGCCAAATCCACCAAATGACATAACAACATTAAGAATAATTGAACCATTTGATGCTTGTTCATTAAACAGATCTCCAACATTAAATGACTCAATAAAAGTTGAATTTAAAAACACTGGTTGTAATTCAATTTTATCAGGTACCGTGTTACCATTAGGATTTACCCTTAATGGAAATGTTATTTCCGAAAATTACATTCTTCCAAATACATTAGCGTTTAATGATTCATTTATCTATACCTTTCAGTCAACTTTTCCGTTCAACACTCCAGGGGTATATACCTTAAAGGCTTATCCTAATTGGATATCAGACGGTGATAACAGCAATGATACAATTGTTGGTGATTTTTTAACACAACCTAATATTAACACCTATCCTTATACAGAAGGCTTTGATTCAATTGTTTATTGGACCACACAGCCTGTTGTTGGAATAAATAATTGGACAATTAATACAGGTGGTATGATTGGCTCCCCTTGGTTATCAGCGCACAGCGGAAGTCATTTTGCTGAATTTTCAAGAGATTATGCAGCTGGAAATAGAGCTGATTTAACTGGACCTTGTTTTGATTTTTCCAGCTTAACTCATCCATCATTAAAATTTTGGATTGGACAATATGCTTTTGCTACAAATTATGCTGCAATATTTCCTATGGTTTCAATTGATGGTGGGGCCACCTATAATCAGGTTGATTCAATTTCAGTTCAAGATAATGTAGCCTCTCCAGCTCTTTGGAGGCAATTTCAAGTATGCCTTGATGCTTATGCACATCAACCAGATGTAAAAATTAAGTTTAGAAGTAGGGGGAATTATTCTCAAAACATAGGGTTGGATGATATTTTGATTGAAGATATTGCTGATACAAATGCGGTAGCAGTGATAGATGATACAATTTGTTCGGGTGTAAAAATTACTGCACTTATTTCAAATACAAAATCAAATGTAAAGTATTATATTGTTAATCAAAACAATGTGAGATTAAGCAATAATGCAACTGGCAATGGTGGCTTATTATCTATCACAACATCTAATGTTGTTAACTCTTCTTTTATTTTAAAAATTGCTTTTTCAGATAGTTTACCTGCAAGTTTTTGTCAATTTTATATGAAAGATACGGTGCCAATTATTGTATATCAACAAACTGCAGCAAACGCAGGAGCAGATACTTCAATTTGTTTAGGCTCAGTTGCTAATTTTCATGCAATTGGCGGCATGTCATATCAATGGTCACCAACAATCGGATTAAGCAATCCTTATATTGCTAACCCTACTGTTACAGTAACTTCAACAACTACATACACTGTTGTGGCTAACACTCCTGCTAATTGTCCTACATCAGATGTTATTATTATTTCAGTGACTCCAAAACCATCTGCTTTTGCTGGAATTGACAAAACAATTTGTACTGCTAACCAAAATGTTACAATAGGTGGTAGCCCAACAGCAACAGGAGGTTCATTAGTTTATTCATATCAATGGACACCAGCTCTTGGCATTACTTCAGCTACTAATATTGCAAACCCTACTGTTTCACCTACGGCAACAATTGCATATATTTTAACTGTAACTGATAATAATCAATGCTCAGATAATGATACAGTTTTGGTGAAGTATAATACTCCAATTAGTCATTTTTTAAGTTCAACCAATGTAACTTGTAATGGGAATAATAATGGAACTGCAAGTATCTCAGTAATAGGTGGTACAAGTCCGGTAGTTACCTGGGGTACTACACCAAATATTGTAGGAGTTAATTCAATCAATGGATTAGCCCCTAACACATATATTGTTTACATAAACGATGCCTTGGGCTGTAGTATTTTAGATACCTTAGTCATTACCCAGCCGTTACCAATTTCTTTATCACTTAATGCTACTACAACTACATGTGGTAATTGTAATGGTACAATTGCAAGTACAATAGTAGGTGGAGTTAGCCCTTTTATATATAATTGGTCTAATGGCTCACATAATGATTCGATAGTAAATGGTTGTAATGGAAATTATATTCTTACAATTCAAGACCAATCAGGCTGCACAAAGGTTGATTCAGCCAAAATAACAGGGCCTGGTGGTGCTTCAGCATTTAAAATAAGTGCTGGTAAAGATGAACAAGTTTGTGATGGTTACTCGGTTTACATTGGTGGTGTTCCAACACTAACTGGCGGAACCTTACCCTATACTTACAATTGGACTCCATCATCTTTCTTATCTTCCAGCACAATTCCTAATCCATTTGTGTCTCAACCTACAACTTCAACCACTTATTATTTAACAGCATCTGATGGGTATGGTTGTATATTAAAAGATACTGTTTCAGTAATTGTAAACTCTTTACCAACTGCTAATGCAGGGTCTGATATTACTTATTGTAAATTAGCTAATGCAAATATTGGAGCGCCATCAACACCGGGTTTGAGTTACATTTGGACTCCATCAGCTGGTTTAAATAACGATAATATTGCTAACCCAACTGTGAATATAACAGCTACTCAAACTTATACAATCAGAGCTACAAACACATTTGGATGTTTTACAACTGATCAAGTTGTAGTTACAGTAAATTATGAGCCAATAATAAATGCAGGATCAGATTTGTTTTACTTTGGGCAAAATCCTGCGGCATTGGCTGCCTCTGGTGCTACTAATTATGTTTGGTCACCACCTTTTGGATTAAATGCTACATTTGGGTCAAATGTGCAAGCCTCTCCAGCTAACACAACTACCTACACAGTAACAGGCATCGATATTAATGGCTGTTCTAGTACTGATGATGTTGTAGTATATGTATTATCAACAGGAATAGATGAAATTTCAACAAAAATAGATTTGAAAATTTATCCTAACCCTTTTGAATCAAATACTACTGTTGACTTTAACCTTCAAAAATCGCAAAACGTTAAAGTGTTGCTATTTAGTGTATCTGGTCAATTAATTAATACAATTGTTGATGAAGCATTATCAGAGGGTAATCATAAATTAAATATTGATGCTACAACTTTAACTACAGGCCAGTATTTATTATTGATAAAAAATAATGAAGGTATTGTTGTTAAAAAGATTGTCAAACAATAATAAATATCAAAATAAAACCAATAAAAAAAGCTGAATCAAATTTGATTCAGCTTTTTTTTGGATAAGGAGAAATTATTTTTTCTCGTTAGAAGGCGCTGGTGCAGCAGGTTTTGCTTCAGTTGAAGCACCCTTTTTGCAGCAAGATTTTCCTTCAGAAGCACCTTTTTTGCAGCAAGCGCTTTCTTTCTTACATTCATGTTTAGCTCCTTTCGCATCTTTATCACATGCATTAGCTACTAATGATGATGAAGCTAAGAATAAAGCAAATGCTGACAATAACAATGTTTTTTTCATGATAAATATATTTTTTTGATTTGTAAATTTAAATAACAATTATGGATTAAACAAGTTTGGCTAAAACCGTTTTATTTCCTTTAACAACTTCATTCAAGGTAACATCTATTTTAGTTCCGATAGGAAAAAACACATCTACTCGGCTGCCGAACTTAATGAAACCAAAGTCATTACCATGAACTACTTTATCTCCTGGTTTCACATAACAAATAATGCGCTTTGCTAATGCACCAGCAATCTGACGCATTAATATTTCTGTTTTACCATTGCTGATAACCACTGTGTTTCTTTCATTTTCAGTTGATGATTTTGGGTGCCAAGCAACCAAATATTTTCCTTCATGATATTTAACATATTTCACTTCACCGCCAATCGCACATCTATTAACATGCACATTAGCTGGTGACATGAATATTGATACTTGCAATCTTTTGTCATTAAAATATTCAGGTTCAAATACTTCTTCAATTACCACAACTTTACCATCACATGGCGATACAACATGACTTTCAGGCACATCAATGGTTCGTGTTGGATTACGAAAAAAAGATGAAATAGCTAACCATATCATCAATGAAACTGATGAAATTAATATCCGAATTGTGTTATCATCAATCAAAAATTTAAATAATAGTAAATTGATAATTACCAAAACAATAAACAATCCTACTACTTCTTTTCTGCCTTCTTTATGGATGTAATTCATTAACTGAAATGGATTAAATAAAAAATTAAAAACCGAAAGTACACTTTTACATCAAATTGAAAAATAAAATGTGATAGTAAAATTTGCGGCTTCTCGTTTTTTTATATTTTTGTATTCTTCTGAAACTGAAATAGTTCAACCATTTCTTTTCAGTATATTATAAATATTTCAATTTAATTAACTTATCAAACAACAATCATTTTAATGGATATAATTTCAATAATACTATTAGCCGCTGGTGCAGTAGTAGGTGTAGGGATAGGGATTTTTGCAGGAAAATCAATTTTTTCAAAATCATTCAACGCTCAAAAAGAACAAGCCGAAAAAGAAGCTAACTTATTAATAGAATCAGCTAAAAAAGAAGCCGAAAATTTAAAGAAAGAAAAATTACTTGAAGCAAAAGAAAAATTTCAACAAACTAAATTAGAACAGGAAAAAGATATTCAGCAAAAGCTGAACAAGGCTGACGAAAGAGAGCGTACTGTAAAACAAAAGGAACAATCACTTAGCCAGAAAATTGAAAACACAACCAAAAAAGAACAAGAATTGGAAGTGTTAAAAGATAACATGAAGCAACAATTAGAGTTGGTTAATGAAAAAAAATCAGCCTTAGATAAGCAACATGAAAGCATGGTAAAAACGCTTGAAAAAGCAGCAGGAATGAGTGCTGTAGATGCTAAAGCCCAATTAATTGAATCATTGAAAGGTGAAGCAAAAACTGCAGCATCATCACATGTTAAAACAATAATGGATGAAGCAAAATTAACAGCAAATAAAGAAGCTAAAAAAATTATTATTCAAACCATTCAACGTACAGCTCAAGAACATGCTATTGAAAATTCAGTAAGTACTTTTCAGTTGGAAGGCGATGACATGAAAGGGCAAATTATTGGTAGAGAAGGTAGAAATATAAGAGCTTTGGAAGCTGCAACAGGAGTTGAGTTTATTGTTGATGATACACCTGATACCATTATTCTTTCATGTTTTGATCCAATTAGAAGAGAAATAGCAAGATTGAGTTTACAAAGATTAGTTTCTGATGGTCGTATTCATCCAGCACGTATTGAAGAAGTAGTTGAAAAAACTAAAAAACAATTAGAAGATCAAGTAGTTGAAATAGGCGAAAGAACTTGTATTGAATTAGGAATCCATGGCTTACATCCTGAATTAATAAGAATGGTAGGTAGAATGCGCTATCGCTCATCTTACGGTCAAAATTTATTACACCATAGTAAAGAAGTGGCAAACATGTGTGCTGTGATGGCAGCTGAATTGGGCTTAAATCCGAAGTTAGCAAAACGTGCTGGTTTATTGCATGATATTGGTAAAGTGCCAGATGTTGAACAAGAACTATCACATGCTTTATTAGGAGCAAAATTAGCAGAACAATACAATGAACATCCAAGTATAGTTAATGCAATTGGAGCACATCATGATGAAATGGAAATGAAATTCGTTATTTCTCCAATTATTCAAATATGTGATAGTATTAGTGGTGCAAGACCAGGAGCTCGAAGAGATACCTACAATCAATACTTACAACGTATTAAAGATTTAGAAAACTTAGCAATGAGTTTTGATGGCGTTGAAAAAGCATTTGCTGTTCAAGCTGGTCGTGAATTACGGGTGATTGTTGAAGCTGCTAAAGTAGATGATAAATTAGCAGAACAATTAAGTTTTGATATGAGTCAAAAAATAATGAACGAAATGCAATACCCTGGGCAGATTAGAGTTACCGTGATTCGAGAAACTAGAGCCGTAAACATTGCCCGATAAACAATTAATTTATTACTAAGCCCCGATAGCACTGTCGGGGTTTTTTTAATTTATAACCATAAAATTATATTTGATAAATAATGAAGCCAACCATTGAAGTTTGTTTATCACCAGCATTATTACATACCTATAATTTAGAAAATAAAATTGCAGTAGTAATTGATGTATTACGAGCCACTACTACCATTTGTGCTGCTTTTGAATATGGTGTTGAAAAAATAATTCCGGTTTCAAGCATTGATGAATGCTTAACTTATAAAAGCCAAACCAATTATTTATTAGCTGCCGAACGTGATGCTCAACTTCCTGAAGGATTTACGTATGGCAACTCACCACATCAATACATGAATAATGAAGTAAGAAATAAAACATTAGTGCTTACCACTACTAACGGTACTAAAATGCTTCATTTATGTTTAACGGCAAATCAAATTGTGATTGGTTCATTTGTAAATATTGATGCTATATCAAAATATCTTTTGCAGCAAAACAAACCAGTAATAATGGCTTGTAGCGCATGGAAAGACAAAGTAAACATAGAAGATAGCTTAATGGCTGGTGGCGTACTTCATAGGTTAAAAAATGATTTTACATTTGCATGCGATAGTGGTAAAATGATGGAACAATTATATCAAATTGCAAAAGATGATATTTATGAATTTCATAAACAAGCCAATCATTTTGGAAGATTAATAAACTTAGGCGCTTCAGATGATTTAAAATATTGCTTAACGGAAAACAAAACCAATGTAGTTCCTATCTTAAAACAAGATGCAATTTTTAATTATAACAACATCAAATAAATAAACCCATTTGTAAATAAGTGTGTATTACATTTGTATACTGAAACAATCATGAATCTATTCGGCAATATTATTAAAAATGCGCTCTCACTGCGTAAAAAATTTGAAGTTGGAGTTAAACATACTGCCAAGCAAAAACAACAAAAACAATTAATTAAATTGCTTAAGCAAGCTCAATTTACTGAGTTTGGCATTCATTATAAATTCAATGAAATATTAGATAACCCAACCACTGCACAAGAGTTATTTAAAAAAAATGTACCCGTATTCAATTATAACAAAATATTTAATGAATGGTGGAATAAAACCTTAGAAGGTCATCAAAATGTTTGTTGGCCTGGTAAAGTAAAATATTTTGCATTAAGTAGTGGAACAAGTGAATCAGCAAGCAAACGAATTCCGATAACGGCTGATATGCTAAAAAGCATAAAGCGCACAAGCATGCGTCAAGTGCTTAGTCTTACTGATTTTAATTTGCCCGACGAAACTTTTTCAAAAGGTGCATTATTGCTAGGCGGAAGTACAAAGCTTACATTTAAGCATGAATACTATGAAGGTGATTTAAGTGGTATCAGTGCAAAGCATCGCCCACTTTGGTTTCAGCGATATTACAAACCTGGAAGTAAAATAGCACAACAAAAAAATTGGGGCAAAAAAATTAACCAAATGGTTGAAAGCGCACCAAACTGGGATATTGGAATTATTGTTGGCATTCCGAGTTGGATACAATTATTATTAGAAAAAATTATTGAAAAACATCAGCTAAATAATATTCATGATATTTGGCCGAACCTCAATTTGTATATTCATAGCGGCGTTGCATTTGAGCCTTACAGAAAATCATTTGAAAAATTATTCGGCAAAAAAGTGCAATTCATGGAAAGTTATTTGGCAAGCGAAGGATATTTTGCTTACCAAACACAACCCGAAGCGCATACTATGACTATGATGCTGAACAATGGAATATTTTACGAATTCATTCCGTTTGATGAAAAGCATTTTGATGATAATGGTGAAATTATTGATACAGAAAAAACTTACCTTATTGATGAAGTAAAACCTGATGTAGATTACGCAATGCTCATCAGTACATGTGCTGGCACATGGCGATATTTAATAGGTGATGTTATAAAATTTTCAGATACTGAAAAATGCGAAATAAATATTACTGGCAGAACCAAACATTTTTTAAGCATCACAGGTGAGCATCTAAGTGTTGAAAATATGAGCCGTGCTATTAGCGCTACTGCCGATGATTTTGGTGTGCAAATAAATGAATACACAGTGTGTGCTGAACAATATGGAAATCTATTTGCCCATAGATGGTACATTGGCTGCGACAATTTAAATATTGATAAAGCAAATGATTTTAAAACCAAGCTTGATAATCATATAAGAGCCATAAACGATGATTATGATACAGAACGAAATTCAGCTTTGAAAGAAATATTTGTTGAGATTGTTCCTAATCAAACATTTTTAGATTTTCTTAGAGCCGAAGGTAAAGTAGGGGCTCAAATAAAATTTCCGAGAGTGCTTAAAGGCGAACAATTAAAACGGTGGCAAAACTTTATTAAAGCCGAAAAGTAAACGCAAAGAATAATTATTTGTTTTATTAAAAATAGGTTTATACATTGCACACATCATTTTTAAATAAACTAAATTGATTAAACATGATATCAGCTACCACTAACGATGTAAAAGTAATTGTTGAAACATTTTATAAGCCGCAAAAAAATAATAGCCAACAATTAGCTGAACACATTTTTGCTTATAGAATTACCATTGAAAATTATTCTGATTATACTATTCAATTATTGCGTCGTCATTGGCAAATATTTGATAGCAATGGGCAATGCCGTGAAGTAGAAGGAGAAGGCATTGTAGGCGAACAACCCGTGATTCAACCACATGAATTTCATCAATATACATCATATTGCAATTTGAAAAGTGATTTAGGAAAAATGATGGGCGACTACACTATGCTACGCCATGCTGATGGAAAAACATTTAAAGTAAATGTGCCTGAATTTATTATGATGGCTCCGTTTAGAATGAATTAAAATCATTCAGTTAAAATAAATTAAAAAGCCCTGAAGATTTTTCTTCAGGGCTTTTTAATGTTACTTGTTTATTAAAACTTCTTAATAAAATCGTTTTCTAAAAATTGCTTTTTCACTGCTTTCAAATCATTTAAAATTGATGCATCAAATAATTTGTCATCATATTCTAATACAAATCCACCTACTAATTTTTCGTTTACAGATGTTTTTAAGTTGATATTAGTTAATGATGTAGTTTGCTGAATAATGCTTTTTATTTTTTCAATAGTTGCAGCATCAACAGCCACAGCGCTTGTAAATTTCACATTTTTAATTCCTTTGATTACATTGTATTGGTTTTCAACCTCAGCCATCATATCTTTTAAAAAGATTTCTCTGCCTTTTTGAATTACAATTTTCAAAAAAGAAAAAGTAAGTTCAGATATTTTACCTTCAAATATTGCTTTAAAAATAGCAATTTTCTTTTCAGCTTTAACCACTGGGCTACGCATCAATAATACAAACTCTTGATTATTGGCTACTTCATTAAAATACATAGCATCATTAAAAACAACTTCTAATTGTTTTTTTTCTTGAGCTAAATCAATTAATGATTTTGCATATCGTCCGGCTAATTTTATGTTTCCCATATTTTAGTATTGTGATTTGAGTATTTGGTAATGAGTATTTTTTTCACAATACACAATACTCATTGCTAAAATCTCTTAGTTCAATTTAATTTCGTTTACCAATTGGTTCATGTAGCTCATTTGTTCGCCATCTTTTTTCAATTCTTTACGAATCATTTTTTCAGCCACTTCAGTAGCTAAATGCCCAATTTGGTTTTTAATTTCAATCATTGCTGCATTCTTCTGATTGTCAATATCACGTTTAGCTTCAGCCATTAATCTTGCAGCTTCCGCTTTAGCTTTTTCAGATGCTTCGCCAACTATTTTATCATAAGTATCACGAGCTTCTTTTAATATTTTTGATTTTTCTTCTTTAGCTTCATTCAAAATTCTTTGGTTATCAGCTGTTAACTGAGCCATTTCAGCTTTAGCTTTTTCAGCACTTTGTAATGCAGTAGCAATACCTTCTTCACGTTCTTTCAACATATCAAGAATGGGTGCCCATGCAAATTTCTTTAATATAAATAACAACAAGATGAACAAAATACTTGTCCAAAAGATAAGTCCTAATTCTGGTTTTAATAATTCCATGATTACAATTTGATAATTTGATAATGTGTTAATTTACTAATGCAAAAACAGCGTTTATTTTTTTGTTGATGAGCTGAAAAGAATTTTAATCCTTGTTAACTCAATAACTTAAT
>JBDKJJ010000043.1:0-7517 GCA_039796635.1 Bacteroidota bacterium | reverse complement strand
CGGTGAGTTAGCATACTTGCCAGAGCAAAAAACACCTAATGTAGAAGCTTGACAATACTATTTATTTTTATACCAATTCCAACAACAAAATAGTCCAAACTATTTTGTTGTTGGAATTGGTATTATGCGTAATTTGGGTTCAACAAAAAATGCGAACCGAATTGGTTCGCATTTTTTATTGAGTTCAGTAATATTAATTTGATTCTTTCTTAGTTTTTTTTGAATCCTTACCCTTTAATGTGATGTTTAATTTTTCTTCTTTTTCATTTTTAGTAACAAGCAATACATCACCTTCTTTTGCATTTAAGGCTAATAATTCTTCAGCTAACGGGTCTTCTAACCATTTTTGAATAGCACGATGCAAAGGTCTAGCACCATACTCTGGGTCATATCCTTTTTCACTTAAAAAATCTTTAGCTGATTCAGTAATTTCCATTTCTAATTTTAATGCATGAACCCGTTTTAATAAACTACCTAATGCAATATCAATAATGTTATGAATTTCAGTTTTGCCTAATGAATTAAATACAATCATTTCATCAATACGATTCAAAAATTCAGGAGAAAAAGATTTTTTTAATGATTTTTCAATTACCATTTTTTGGTCTTCTTCTTTTCGTGATTCTTTTGCAGAAGTTCCAAATCCAACACCTGTTCCAAAATCTTTCAACTGACGAACACCAATGTTTGATGTCATGATGATAATGCTATTTTTAAAATCAATCTTTCTTCCTAAACCATCGGTTAATTGACCATCATCAAATACTTGCAACATTACATTAAAAATATCTGGATGAGCTTTTTCTACTTCATCCAATAAAATAATTGAATAAGGCTTACGACGAACTTTTTCAGTTAACTGTCCGCCTTCTTCATAACCAACATATCCTGGAGGCGCTCCCACCAATCTACTTACTGAAAACTTCTCCATGTATTCACTCATATCAATCCTAATCAAAGCATCTTCAGTATCAAACATATAACGAGCTAATGCCTTTGCTAATTCTGTTTTACCAACACCCGTTGGCCCTAAGAACATAAAAGTACCAATTGGCTTTTTAGGATCTTTCAACCCTACTCTATTTCGCTGAATAGCTTTTACCACCTTCATTACAGCTTCATCTTGCCCTATTACTTCTTTTTGTAAATCGGTTTTCATTAAAAGAAGTTTATCACTCTCTTTTTGAGCAATTCGTTTTACTGGAATGCCCGTACTCATAGCAATCACTTCTGCAATATCTTCATCAGTAATTGGGTAACGCATACTTTTGCTTTCTTCTTCCCACTTCTTTCTAGCTGCTTCCAATTGCTCTTCTAATTGGCGTTCGGTATCACGTAGTTGAGCTGCCTTTTCATATTGCTGACTTTTAACAACAACATTTTTTTCTTCTTTAATTTTTTCAATACCTTTTTCCAAATCTAAAACAGCAGCAGGCACATGAATATTTTTAAGATGAACTCTTGCACCCACTTCATCCATTACATCAATTGCTTTATCAGGTAATAATCTATCAGTAATGTATCTTACACTCATATTCACACAAGCTTTAATAGCATCTTCATCAAATTTTACATTATGATATTCTTCATAAGTATCTTTAATATTATGAAGTATTTGAATAGTTTCATCTGCTGAAGGTGGGTCAACAATTACTTTTTGAAATCTTCTATCCAATGCTCCATCTTTTTCAATGTATTGACGGTATTCATCTAACGTAGATGCACCAATGCATTGCAGTTCACCACGAGCTAAAGCTGGTTTGAAAATATTACTAGCATCTAAACTTCCGCTTGCACCGCCAGCACCAACTATGGTATGAATTTCATCAATAAATAAGATAACATCTTTGTTTTTTTCTAATTCATTCATGATGGCTTTAATACGCTCTTCAAACTGACCACGATATTTTGTACCAGCCACTAATGATGCTAAATCCAACATCACAATGCGCTTATTAAATAATACACGGCTTACTTTACGGTGAACAATCAATCTTGCCAACCCTTCAACAATGGCTGTTTTACCAACACCTGGCTCACCAATTAATACAGGATTATTTTTCTTTCTTCGAGATAATATTTGTGATACTCTTTCAATTTCTTTTTCTCTACCCACAATAGGATCAAGCTTATCTTCTTCAGCCAACTTTGTAATATCTCTTCCAAAATTATCTAAAACAGGTGTTTTTGATTTTGAATTTCCAGGTGTTTTTTTTGCAGTTGAACCTGAACCAGTACCTCCTTGCTTACGTTCATCTTCAAAGTCATCATCATCATTCCCATCATTACCTAATTCATTCCTCAAATCTTTATTTGAAGCACCTCCAGCCGAATTTAACAAGTTTAATTCTGCTTTAAAAAGCTCGTAATCAACATCATAATTATTTAGTAATTGAGTTGCAATATTATCTTTACTTTTAAGAATAGATAATAATAAGTGCTCAGTACCTATCATCTCACTTCTATAAGCTTTAGCTTCCAGATTTGATAATTTGATAACTTTTTCTGTTTGCTTTGTTAAAGGTAAATTATTGATATTAGGTGTTGAATGGCTTACTTTATCTTTTACAGAATTTTCAATATTTTTTCTTAAATCACCTAATTCAACTTTTAGTGACTTTAATATTTTAATTGCTAACCCTTCTCCGTCTCTTATAAGCCCGAGCAACAAATGCTCTGTTCCGATGAAATCATGACCTAATCTTAAAGCCTCTTCTCGGCTATAGTTAATCACCTCCATCACTTTGCGTGAAAATTTTGCGTCCATTTGAAAATAGTTTTGTGGTTAAAAATTCTTGATTATTACACATTGTAAACAACTTAATAATAATTATCGTTGCGCCTAAGTACAATTACTTATTAATAACGTTAATTATACTTAAAAAGTTTTACATCCTTTATTTTAAAATAAATATTTCATTAAAGGTAACTTTGTGGTTTGAAATTACGTTAGAAAGATATACTTTTACGCCACAAGTTTTTTCACACAAACCAGTTAACTGTATGAAATTTTTTATCGACCGCCAAGAAAAGTACTGTTTATTAGCGCTTTTAGAAGAAAAATTAAATTCACTAAATGCCACTCAATTCAAAACTGAATTAGTTACACTTCATGCTGAAGGCGTTAGAAATATGATTTTAGATTTGTCAAAAGTAAATTTTGTTGATTCAAGCGGATTGAGTTCATTACTTGTTGGTAATAGAGTTTGCAAACAAGCAAACGGCACATTTGTAATTGCTGGTGCTAATGATAATGTAATGAAACTTATAAAAATAAGTCAATTAGATTCAATTCTTCAAATCGTACCTACACCATCTGAAGCTATTGATTTGGTTTTGATGGATGAAGTTGAAAGAGAAATCAACGACGAGTCAAACGATTAAAAATATTTGTTTTAATATAATAGAACAGCAAATCATTCAACGATTTGCTGTTTTAATTTTATCTATATTCTAAAATTAAAGAAGTGTATTATTTAAAAATAATTCGACCAATAAACCTTTTGATATCTGCCTTTGCAATGATTGCCATTCGGTTTTTTATTATCATTCCAGTTTTGAAAAATTGTACTGTTAATGGTGGATATTTATCACCATTTTTAAATGACTTTTGGTTTAGCATTTTAATATTAAGTGTTTTGTTGATTAATTCCGCTGGATATATCATCAATGATATTTGCGATATTGAAACTGATTTAATTAATAAGCCTAATAAAGTTTATATCAATAATCACCTTCCCCTAAAAAAGGCAGCCATGTTTTATTATATTTTAAATATTTCAGGCATCGTATTAGGAATTATATTATCGCTTAAAGTAAATGCAATGCGGCTTTCATCCATTCATTTGGCTGCAATTGGTTTGCTTTGGGTTTATGCCATGTATTTAAAAAAACTACCTTTCATTGGTAATTTATCGGTAGCATTACTCTCATCAGTTTTGATTTTAATGCCCATTTTTTTTGAACCAATAATTTTTTACAATAATACTGAAGCCTTTAATGATTCCATCAAAATAATTTTAAAATGCAGTTTAATATATGCTTCTTTTGCTTTTTTAATGCAATTAGTTCGTGAAATAATAAAAGATTTACAAGATGTAGAAGGTGATAAAATAACTGGTTGTAAAACCTTACCAATTGCCACTTCAGTGTTATTTGCCAAAATAATTTGTTCATTTTTTATTATTGCAACTATAATATTTATTGGTTGGTTTCAAGTACATTTTTATTATCAAAAAGAATTTTATAGTGTATTCAATAATTGGAACTTTTATTCCACTATTTTAATTCAAATACCATTGCTATTTATTCTAGTAAAATTATTTTTATCTAAAACAGCAAAAAACTATAGTGTATTAAGTTTTATAACTAAAGGAGTAATGATAACAGGTATTATTTCAATGGTGTTCATAAAACTTTGGTTTACAGATTATTTCAATTTTATATAATTTTCAAAAAACAGGAATGCAAAAAAAAATTGTATTAGCAAGTGGTTCGCCTAGAAGACAACAATTACTCAAAGAAGTAAGATTAGAATTTGAAGTGAAAGCAGTTGAAGTAGATGAATCATTAATTACAGGTCAGTTATTACAGCGCCACGAAATTGAAAAAAGTTGGATTCCTGAAACTTTAGCTAAAGAAAAAGCAGTAGCCACTTCATCAATAATTGATAATGATTCAATAATTATAAGTGCTGATACAATTGTTTTATTAAACAATGAAATCATTGGCAAACCAACAGATTTAAATGATGCAAAAATGATGTTGCAAAAGCTTTCTTCCAATAATCATACTGTGATTACTGGTGTTTGCATTTATGATTGCGCTACCAAAAAGCCACTCAGCATTTTTAGTGAAAAAACTGAAGTATCATTTAAGAGATTGACGGAGCAGCAAATAAATTACTATGTTGAAAATTACAAACCATTAGATAAAGCAGGCAGTTATGCCATTCAAGAATGGATTGGCTTAATAGCCATTGAAAAAATAAATGGTTGTTTTTATAATGTAATGGGATTGCCTGTTAGCAAGGTGGTTACTGAATTAGGCAGATTAGGTATTCTTTCATAATTGATTCTTTTCCACAATTGGTTAATAATAATAAAATTAAAAAATAACTGCCGCTTTACATTTGCGGTTAATAAAAAAAACTAAAAAAATGGTTGACGTACTTTTAGGATTGCAATGGGGTGATGAAGGAAAAGGTAAAATTGTGGATTACTTAGCTCCAAAATATGATTTAGTTGCTCGATTTCAAGGTGGCCCAAATGCAGGACATACGATAATTGTAAAAGATAAAAAAATTGTATTGCATACAGTTCCGTCTGGAATTTTACATGCAAATTGTAAAAACCTTATAGGCAATGGCGTTGTATTAGACCCAATTACTTTTTTAAAAGAAGTAGCTGATTTAAGAAATGCAGGAGTAACCATTGGCAATAATTTATTAATTTCAAAAAAAGCACATTTAATATTACCTACTCACAAAGTATTAGATGCTGCAAGTGAAGCATCAAAAGGTGCAGGAAAAATTGGTTCTACTTTAAAAGGAATTGGACCAACTTACATGGATAAAACTGGAAGAAATGGCTTAAGAATTGGCGATATACTTTCTCAGAATTTTATGGAAAAGTATTTAGCACTAAAACAAAAACATCTTTCTATCATAAACACTTATGATTTTTCATTTGATATTACGCAACAAGAACAAGAATGGTTAGCTGCTATTGAAACCATCAAACAATTTACCATTGTAGATGGCGAATACTACATTAACGAACAAATAAATAATGGCAAAAAAATATTAGCTGAAGGCGCTCAAGGAAGTATGCTTGATATTGATTTTGGTACTTATCCTTTTGTAACTTCATCAAATACAATTACAGCTTCTACTTGCACTGGCTTAGGTATTTCACCACGACTTATTGGTGAAGTGATTGGTATTACCAAAGCTTATTGTACTCGTGTTGGAAGTGGGCCGTTTCCAAGTGAATTACTAAATGAAACTGGCGAACAATTGCGTAAACAAGGTAATGAATTTGGCAGTACTACTGGTCGGCCACGTAGATGTGGCTGGTTAGATTTAGTAGCTTTAAATTATGCTATCATGTTAAATGGCGTTACACAATTGGTGCTTACAAAAGCTGATGTAATGAATAATTTTGATGAAATTGAAATAGTAACTGGCTATAAAATGAATGGAGAAAATTCTGCTCATTTGCCATATGATATGATTGATGAAACAATAACACCAATCACTGAAAAACTAAAAGGTTGGAAAACTGATTTGGCTGAATGTAAAACTAAAAATACAGTACCTGCTGAATTTAAAACCTATTTAGATTTCATTACTAACAATACAAAAGTGCCATTCTCAATGATTTCAACTGGCCCTGAAAGAAGCCAATTAATTGTAGAATAAGAGCAAGTATAATATTTACATTAAAGGATATTGAAATAAATCAATATCCTTTTTTATTTTCTCTAAAAATATATTGCCAAGGCAAGTGCATCCATTCAATTATTTTATAAAAAATAATTTATTATATTATACCGATTACGTTTTCAATATTGTCCATCCCGAAGAAATCGGGACGTTTCACTCATTTATACTATTATCAAACTGTATCGCATTTACCACTTCACAACTCCAAATTAATTTAGACTATTTTGTTGTTGGAATTGGTATTATCAAATAAAAAAAACAAATAGGGGCTTTTAACAAAATCATTAAATTTAATATTATGACTTAGTATTTATAAGTTATTCAAATTAGAAACATCCTCATAAAAAAAAATACAATTATCAAAATTCATTTTCGAATCGAAACAAAAAATCTCTATTTTTGAAAAAATAAATTTATGAATCCCAAAGTAAATTGGTTTTTTGAGAAAGAAACCAAGTGGCGAAATGAATATGAATTGCTTCGTGAAATTGCATTGAGTTGTGATGTGGTAGAAGAATTAAAATGGGGTTGTCCATGTTATACGGTCAACAAAACCAATGTGGTATTGATTCACGGCTTTAAAGATTATTGCGCTTTGTTATTTCATAAGGGTGTGTTATTGAAAGACGAAAAGAAATTATTGATTCAGCAAACTGAAAATGTACAAGCTGCTCGGCAAATGCGTTTTACAAATTTGAAGGAAATTGAAAAACTCAAGAAAACAATTCAAGCCTACATCAAAGAAGCGATTGCGATTGAAAAATCAGGAGCGAAAGTGCAAATGAAAACCACTGCTGAATACAAAATGCCTGATGAATTTAAAAAAGTGTTAGATGAAATGAGTGATGTAAAAAAAGCTTTTGAAGCATTGACTCCGGGCAGACAACGAGGTTATTTGTATTTCTTCTCACAACCAAAACAAGCCAAAACTCGTGAAGCCCGAATTGAAAAAGCCATTCCAAATATCTTGAAAGGAAAAGGAATTGATGATTGATAATCTACCACAGATAAACAAAGTCACAGATGTTAAATTTCGCTGTTTTACTGTGTCTCTGTGGTGAAATAAATTTTT
>JBDKJJ010000042.1:0-7457 GCA_039796635.1 Bacteroidota bacterium | reverse complement strand
TTTTAGCACAAACAGCCAATGTATTGAAAAGTGAAATGGATAAATGTTTTGAGGTTGGCATGAATGATTACATTTCAAAACCTTTTGCCATTAATATTTTAATGGAAAAAATTCAGCAATTAGTGAAGTAGTATTTAGTAATAAGTATTGAGTATAAAGTATTTAGCCTGAAAGCAACAAAGCCTTATTAAAAAATAGACCTGAAACTATCATGTTAAAACCATATTTTCAAAAAACATTTATTGAAGCCGGATGTGATGAAGCAGGCAGAGGTTGCCTTGCAGGACCCGTTTTTGCGGCAGCAGTAATTTTACCTAAAAATTACAAAAATGAATTGCTGAATGATAGCAAAAAACTTAGCGAAGCAAACAGAAACATTTTAAGAGAAATGATTGAGCAAGATGCTATTGCCATTGCTGTTGCATCGCTTAACAACAAAGAGATTGACAAATACAATATATTGGCTTCATCCATAAAAGCAATGCACAAAGCAGTCAGTAATTTATCTATAAAGCCTGAGTTTTTATTGATTGATGGCAACCGATTCACACCATATCCTACCATTCAACATAAATGTATAGTCAAAGGAGATGCTTTGTTTATGAGTATTGCAGCTGCTTCAATTCTTGCAAAAACTTATAGAGATGAATATATGTTGAATATTGCCAAGGAATTTCCAGAATATGATTGGCAGCAAAACAAAGGCTATCCTACGGCTCATCACAGAGCAATGTTAAGTAAATATGGCATAACCAAATACCATCGAAAAACATTTACATGGAAAGAAACTTCAACCTTGTTTTAAAACATATTCCTCATATCATTTTTATAAGAAGCTATTTTTAATATTTTTGTTCACTTATAAAACAAATGATAATTCTGCTACAAATATTATTTTGGATTTGTATTCTTAGCGTAGGCTATACATATTTCTTTTACCCAATTTTATTAAAATATTTGGTGAAAGGCAAAAGCAATAATTCAATTTGTTATTCAACCGAAGATGGATTACCAAATGTGGCTATCATCATTGCCGCTCATAATGAAGAAAAAGTTATAGCTCAAAAACTGAACACTATTCTTGAATTAAATTACCCAAAAAATTTAATTCATTTATTTGTTGGCAATGATGCCAGCACTGATTCTACCTATCAAATATTACAGCAGTATCAATCAAAATTCCATGAGTTTAATATCGTAAATAATATTATTCAGTCAGGCAAAACTTCATTCATAAATAAGTTGAGCAAAATGGCAAATGAAAAATTAGGGAATAATTGCATTTTGATTTTAACGGATGCGAATGTAATGTTTGAAAAAGATTTATGTTTTGAATTAGTGAAACATTTTAAGAATAATAGAGTTGGGATTGTTGGAGCTAATGTATTAAACACATCGCACAAAGAATCAGCTGTAGCTGATATGGAGACCATGTACATTAATCGTGAAAATGAAATAAAATTTAATGAAGGAATTTTGAATGGCTCAATGATGGGAGCTTTTGGAGCATGTTATGCAATACGAACTTCAGCAATAAGCATTGTACCTGAACATTTTTTGATGGAAGATTTTTTCATCACTATGAAAGTTCATAATCAAAAAATGTTGTGTATCATGGAGCCAAAAGCAATATGTTTTGAAGATGTGCCTGGCAATATGTGGGTTGAGTTCAAACGAAAAAGCAGAATTGCGGCTGGCAATTTTCAAAACTTTTTCTACTTCACCAATTGGTTATTAAAACCTTTTACAACCATTGGTTTCACTTATTATTCTCACAAAGTTTTGCGTTGGCTTACCCCATTTTTAGCCATTGCAAGTATATTTTTAGTAGCCATTTTAGCTAATTATTATTGGTTTTATTATTACATCTTTTGGTACAAATTCATTTTCTGGATTTTCTTTTTTGCAGATATTATTTTGGTGTATTTCAATATCCATTTCAAACCATTAAGAATGTTAACCTATTTTTATTTTATGAATGTGGCTATCATTTTTGGGTTTGTAAGATTTTTAAAAGGCATAAAATCAGCCGCTTGGAAATCAACTGATAGAAATGTAAAATAATAATCTTTATGAAAAATTAATATTGCTATTTCAATCTTTTGTACATCATAAATTACATTTGTAATAATGAAAAATTTAAAGCCACGTACAATTTCATTTCTTGCATCTTTAATACTTGCTCTTATTTTAGGAACAATTAGTTTTTATTTTGACAAATCATTTTCAGCATCGATAACTATTGTAATCACCTCATTTATTTGTTCGTATTTTATTTATTTATACTTAGTTGAGCAATTTATTTACAGAAGGATTAAACTTATTTACAAATCAATTCACTCATTGAAATTAGGAAAAGATTTAAAAGATGCATTAGGCGAAAAAATTTCAGATGACCCATTAGGTGATGTTGAAAATGAAGTGGCAAATTGGGCTATTGAAAAAAAAGATGAGTTAGAAGATTTACAAAAACTTGAGAAATTTAGAAGAGAATTTCTGGCCAACTTATCTCATGAATTCAAAACGCCCTTATTCAGCATTCAAGGTTATTTACATACACTTATTGATGGTGCAATTGATGATAAAAACGTCAACAAAAAATTTTTAGAAAAATCAGCAAATAGTGTTGAACGATTGGTAAGCCTTGTTTCAGATTTAGAAGAAATTTCAAAGCTTGAAAAGGGTGAAATAAAAATTGTTTATGAAGAGTTTGATGTAAATAATTTAGCTGAAGATGTGATGGATGAATTGGAAGAAAAATCAAAAAGGAATGGTATTAAATTCAGCGTAAAAAAAGGAACTGATAAAAAATGGATGGTGAATGCTGATAAAGAAAAAATACGTCAGGTAATTACTAACTTAATTGATAATTCAATTAAATACGGCAAACAAGGTGGTGAAACTGTGGTGAGTTTTTATGATATGGATGAAAACATTTTAATTGAAATTACTGACAACGGAATTGGAGTGAATGAAGAACATTTACCAAGGTTATTTGAAAGATTTTATAGAGTTGATAAAAGCCGAAGCCGTGATGCTGGAGGAACAGGATTAGGCTTAGCCATTGTAAAACATATTATTGAAGCACATCATCAGGTAATTAATGTACGCAGCACATTAAATATTGGAAGCACATTTGGCTTTACACTTCAAAAAAGTCAATCATAAAAACTTTAGAAAACTTCTGCATTCAGCCATTTATTCAGCACTAAAGTATCTGAGCTAATTTTTGAAATCACTTTATATTTTGATTTCCATAAGGTGATACTTTCAATTGCTTTTTCCTTTTTTACACAATAAGGAAATCTGCCGCTTGCATGAACAAAAAATATTTCTTCTCCATCATTCCAAATAAATCCTGTATGATTATCTAACCCTAATAAATAAATACCTTCCCCACTGTTTTTAATATATTTCATAAAAGGCATCATACTATAATTGGGAAATCGATTAATATTTTTTTTGTTACAAATAGATAGAATCATTTGTTCGCTTCCAAATTGTGCTAATTCAATTCGATTAATCTTCAACCCTGATTGCTGCAAAACTGTGGTAACAAAATAACCACAAGCAATGCTTCCCTTTCCAGGAATTTGTGTTGTACCATTATAATTCCATCGTGTACCATACCAATACGGAAACATGTTTGAAATATGATGAATAAATAAATTCTCTGCCTTATTATTCTTAGCATCTACAGACAAACTTGATAAATTAAATTTTTCAACTTGTAAATGATTTCCTATCAAAAGAGTATTATATTTTGAAGGAGTATATACAATAGAATGATAACCTGGCATTAAAGTTTTATAAACAGGAAATTGCCATAAAAAAAATAAAAAAGCAATTATTATCAGAAAAAACGAACCACTCAAAATCCATTTTTTCTTTTTAAATATTTTCATAAAAATTAAAGTCGGAATAATGTTGCAAAAACAATTCTAGTTTCTTGTTTCACTAAATCTGGTTTCCAATCTGATGTTAAAATTGTTGTTGTATAACCGCTTGGCGATGTAACTCCTCCTCTACCTGCAAAATAAGGAACACTAGATTGACGATGAACCAATTCCAATCTAAAAGTAATACTTTGATTCGGCATCCAATCAAAATTTGTAGAACAATCCCAACCTTTAAATAAATCACCAGGATTAGCCGTAAATGGATGAGTGCCTTCAGTTATAGTTGGGTTATTAGGATTAGGTAACGGACTTGCATCGCCAGTTGGATAAAGCACTAAATATCTTCCTGGGTTTGACATTGCTCCTCCACCAAATGTAAAAGCCAAATGATTTTGCTTCAACCAAATTCTGTTATAAAACATTACACTCATAAAATTTTGAGTTGGCTGTTGAGCATTGCCATTGAATGCTTTTACTCCACCACCATTTTCAAAACCAATATTTGCTGTTAAACTAAATGCCATACGAGATATTTTTTTTCTGTTAGGATTATTAAAATATCTGTATAAAAAACTATTATCTGAATGAAAACGTACTCTTGATGGTATTCCTGCAGCATCAGTCCCTAAATAATCATTGGTGATTACTTTCATTTTTTCATTTGGGCAATAAGTAAAATTACCACCAAATCCTGGCAGTGTATTAAACTTGCCATAACTTTGCCAACCGTTAATTAACCAAGCTTCAACTTTAATTTTTTTTGAAGGATACATTTGCAATCGCATTCCGTTGAAAAACCATGGTGTATTATCTGATGTGAAAGATGCTTGATACTCCCAATTTTCAGCCTGATAATAGGAGTTCAATCCAATGTAACTCATAAACATTCCGAAATCAATATTGATACCGTACCATTTATTAAAATGATAACCGGCGTAAGCTTCACTTAAATATTTATAATCATTCATCAAGGCATATTGACCTCTGTAGGCACTATAATCATTCCTTGGAACAAGTGTTGAACGAGTTCCGAATTGAGTCATGAATCTTGCATGCGCATTTTTAAAAGTTAAATCGCCACCAAAATGCAACCCTGATAATTCCATTTCATTATTTCGAGCCAATGCTGTAGATCCTACTACGGTATTATCTTTTGGATTATTAAAAGAATAGGTATAATTAGCATCCATTAATATACTTGGCGTAAAATATTTATTGTGAAATACGCTTGAGTCCCTTCTGTCATTTCCATTTAGCCATGAATAATCGTAGCCTTCAAAAGGAATTTTTTCTTGTGCTGAAACTAAATTTATTGAAACTAATAAAGTAACTATTAATAAAATTCTATTCATAAATTTAAGATGAATTAGTGAATATAAATACATTAAGAAATAAAATCTAATACTGATTACGTTTTCAATATAGTTCATCCCGAAGAAATCGGAACGTTTCACTCATTTGTACTATTTTCAAACAGTATCGGCATTTACCACTTCACAACTCCAAAATAGTTTGGACTATTTTGTTGTTGGAATTCGAATAAAATATAATCTTGTTCTAAACTTAATTTTAAGTGAGCTAACAATTATGTAAAAAAACAGAATCGGATTTTTGTTGCATTGAGTAAATCATCTTATTACTGCAAACTTACCTCTCCTCTCCTTTCCTGTATCATTATTTTTAACTGAAAACAGATACAAGCCTTGCGTTAATGCTTGTTTTGAATTAGATAAAATATCAAAAGCATGTTCACCACCTGGCAAAATTCTTTGCTTTTCATCACCACCTAAATTTTTAAACCAATCAATATCACTTCCTGTATAGGTTTCAGCATTATGGTTAAAATTAGCCACCAATTCACCGCTTAATGAATAAATGGTTACATCGCAACGTGAAGGCAAATTGTAAAAATATAATTTATGCGAACGAGCTGTGCTGCCATCCCAAGCTGCATCAATAGTATATGGATTAGGATATACACCAATTTCGGATTCATCATTATTATCAGCTGCTGTTCCGCTCCATACATTATAAGTATTAGAGATTAATGAAGACTCTAAAGGTTCAAGTCCTAAAGTTTTATCGCCTTTATCATAAGCAGTTACAATTATTTTGTATTTCCAACCATTCAATAATCCACCCAATTTATAATGATACCAATAAGGCGTAGTATCACCATCAAAATATTTTGGTGATGAAAGTTTTATATTTTCAAAACCATTATTAAATCCAATACTATCAGCTTTCAAATCCCACGTAGCTATTGGTTTTACTTCAGTTCCTTCTGTTAAATTTTTATCAGATGAAATAATATTTCTGTAAATATTGTATCCTTCAAAATCTTTCTTTTTGCTGATTGGGTCAATGGTTCGTTCGGCATTCATATCCCAATAAATATCCATTTCATTATTACCCGGTACAATTTTTATAATAGGATTATTAGGCGGTGACGGCAATAAAAATCTATCTAATTTATTGTTGCCATTCAAATCTTCTGATGCATCTAAAACGCCGTTATTATTAATGTCTTCTCCTTTATAAGTTCTTTGTACCCATTTAATATGCTCAATCAATTCGCTTCTGTTTGCATAATCATCTACACAATTTGGAGTTGACGGACCGCCTTGTTTAGCGCATACAAAACCTACGGTAAAATTTACGGTTTCATTTGGCTTAATACTCATAAATGGACCTACACTTAATAATTGCGTACGGTTATCAGGTGAGTTTAAAAAGATATTTGTGTTAGGCGGATTCACACCAAATTTCATTCTATCATATCGTGTTACATCGCCAGCAGGATAACCGCTAACATAAGGCGGAATAGTGCCTGCATCTTTGTATCGCCAAAAATTAATATTCACCTGAGGCGCTGTATAACCTGCCGCCATTACTGCTGCTGAGTTATCAGGATGAAAAAATAAATTATTCCATTCAGCTCCTAAAAAAACCATTGAACCATACGAATTGGTATAACCAGGGTCGCCATTATAATCATAAGCATATACTGATTTTAAAGTATCTAACCAGCCTGCTGCGCCTTTATTGAAAAAGGCAGTACCACTGGCTGTAGTTACATTAATGTTTCGTACAATCAAATCGCTCCAAATACCTGTATATACTGAATCCCAAGTTGATGTTGAATGATTAGTAATAGAATAATTCAAAATAACAAAGTAATCAGCATAACCATAATTCCAGCAATACGATTCTAAATGCACATCAGCATTTAATGGCAATGTATGACCTGAAATTTGAGTTTGTGAACCTGGCACAATAGTATTTTTATCTGTAAAATCCATCACAAAATCTTGATGTGAAATGGCTGATGATGAATAATAAGTATTAGATGAAAGCGATGAACGCTGCAAAATAGTAGCCCCTGAATTAGCTGTAAACTCAAATCCCGAAGCACCTGTGGTATAGCCACTTGCAGCATCAACCGAACCAGTTGATACGGCCGTTTGCCCATTTACTTTTGCACCAATCCATAAGCCTGCTTCAAATAAATGTTCTTTACCTGATGTTTTTGGATATTGCATAGATGGCTTGTTAGCT
>JBDKJJ010000041.1:0-2785 GCA_039796635.1 Bacteroidota bacterium | reverse complement strand
ATAAAAATTGAAGTAGTTAGAAACACACCAAGAGTTTTATCATTAGGTGATAATAATTTAATAGAATTAATCATAAAAAATCTTTCTACAATTAAACTCAGTATGCGCATTCATGATACATTACCTGAGCAACTGCAAGTAAGAAATTTTTCAATTTCAAAAACGTTTGAAAATAATAGTATTGAGAAATTTCCATATTACATTTATCCTAACGAACGTGGTGTTTATGAATTTCCATTCACCTATTTATTCTTGAATAGTTTTTTACGATTAGTAGAACGAAGATTGGTAATTGAAAACAAAACCGAAGTAGCTTGTTACCCATCAATTTTGCAAATGAAAAAAATTGAATTGCTTAGTATGCAACGTACACAAGCACTTGAAGGCACTAAAAAACAACGCCGAATTGGAACAAGTTATGAATTTGAACAAATAAAAAATTATGTGCATGGTGATGATTATCGTCATTTAAATTGGAAAGCTACCAGCAAAATGAATAAGCTGATGATTGACCAATATGAAGATGAAAAATCACAACAAATTTATTTTTTGATTGATAAAAGTAGAAATATGTTAATGCCTTTCAGTGGATTAAGCTTGTTAGATTATAGCATTAATTCTGCATTAGCCATTTCAAATGTTGCCTTAAAAAAACAGGATAAAGTTGGATTAATTACATTCAGCAATTCCATTCAAACCAAATTAAAAGCCGAAAGAAAAATCAATCAACTTCATAAAATAAATGAATTATTATTCAACGAAAAAGAAACTGAATTAGAAGCTGATTTTGAATTGTTGTATAATTCAGTTAGAAATTTTATTCACGGCAGAAGTATGCTTTTTCTATTTACTAATTTTGAAAGTAGTTATGCCTTGCAAAGGATTTTACCTGTGTTGCGAAGCATGAATAAATTACACTTATTAGTAGTAATTTTTTTTGAAAACACAGAAGTATCTGATTTTGCTAATGAAAAAGTAAATGATTTAAGAGGCATTTATGATACTGCAATTGCCGCTACTATGCTAGATGAAAAAAAACAAATCTTAAAAGAATTAACACAATACGGCATTCAATCTATTATCGCAAAGCCAGAAGAATTAAGCATTTCAACATTAAATAAATATATGCAGTTAAAAGCGAATAGAAGTTTATAAAACTATTTTTTAATTCAGATTTATTATTCCATTTTAACTATTCTCAACTAAAGCCGCTTCAAAATCTTACATTTGCAGCCTAATAAAAATCAACAAAATGAAATTTTCAACTAAAGCCATTCACAACGGGCAAAAACCCGATGAAACATCAGGAGCAATTATTCCACCTATTTACATGACTTCAACCTACGTGCAGGAAAGCCCAGGCAACACAAAAGGTTATGATTATACAAGAGCAGGCAATCCGAATTTTACCAATTTAGAAACTGCATTAGCATCATTAGAAGAAGGAAAATATGCTACTATTTTTTCATCAGGATTAGGTGCCATCACTGCTTTGATTTCAACATTAAAAAGTGGCGACAAAGTGATTGCCACAAATGATTTGTATGGTGGTACTTATAGAATTTTCACTCGAGTTTTTTCACAATACCAAATTCAATTTGAAACAATCAATACTCAAGATTTGAATGAAGTAGAAGCTAAGATGAGTGAAAAACCAAAATTCATCTTAATTGAATCACCAACCAATCCATTATTAAATATTTCGGATATAGCAGCTATTTCCGCTATTGCAAAAAAGCATGGTGTGATGGTAGTGGTAGATAATACTTTTGCATCCTCTTATTTTCAAAATCCATTATTGTTAGGTGCTGATGTAGTGATGCATTCAACAACAAAATATATTGGCGGACATAGCGATACCATTGGCGGTTTATTAGTTACAAACGATGAAGAGTTAAAACAAAAATTTGATTTTGGTAGGATGGCTATTGGCTTAAATCCAAGTCCTTTTGATGCATGGTTAACTTCACGAAGTATCAAAACTTTAGGCGTAAGAATGGAGCGTCATGCTGAAAACGCAATGAAAGTTGCTGAATTTTTTGAAGCACATCCTAAAGTAAAAAAAGTGTTTTATCCGGGATTGAAATCGCATCCTAATCATGAAATTGCAATGAAGCAAATGAAAGGATTTAGTGGTATTGTATCAGTTGAATTTAATTGCGATTTAGAAGCTGCTAAAAAACTAATTTCATCTTTACATATTTTTAGTTTGGCTGAAAGCTTGGGTGGTGTTGAATCGTTGGTTGACCATCCTGCATCAATGACACATGCATCTATTCCAAAGGCTGAACGTGAAAAAATTGGATTAACGGATGGTTTAGTTCGTTTCTCAGTAGGCATTGAAAATATTGAAGATATAATGGCTGATTTAGAAAATGCATTAGCAAAAATTTAATTCATTTTTAATTGATAAAAAAGGCAAATACAGTTTTGTATTTGCCTTTTTTATTTTCTTAATTTTGCACTTCAATTTGGCTTTATTCTTAAAGTGAAAAGCATTTTACCACATAGGCACAATAGTTATTTTCGATTTCGAAAAACTATGTTTTACTAATGAACTCTTGTTTAATAATAAGATTTCATAGAAAATAATTTTTAAACATAGAATACATTGATTACTGTATTCTATGCTGACTATATTTCTATCCCGACTTATCGGGACAAGTTGTGGTTTTGTATTAATTTTTAGAACTTAGCCCTTAAATTTAATAATCATGAATGATAAATTGCATATTGAAAGTGTTTGCGTTAAAGCAGATGTATACCCTAACCATAGCCACATTTT
>JBDKJJ010000040.1:0-8427 GCA_039796635.1 Bacteroidota bacterium | reverse complement strand
GTTGAGTGGTAAAAGTATAAAAATGCAAATGGTATTACAATAGTTAATGTGGAATTAATTCATAAAACAAATAACCTATCAATTTTTTAAAATTGCCTATCATAGTGATAGGATTATTATATCTTTGTGATAGGCAAATTTCAATATGGAAACAACAAGAGCAACAGAAATATTGGGTATCATTTTGCAGAATGCACCCATATCAATTTCAGCAATTCAAAATTTAATTGCTGAAAAAATATCTATTCCTACACTCAATCGTGAGTTAGCAAAATTAAAAGCTAATGGAAGTATTGAGTCATTGGGAAGTGGGCGAAGTTTGAAATATACGGTAAACCTAAAAAACATTGTAACTGCTTCTATTCATGTAGATTCGTTTTTTAAGGTTCAAACAGATGAACGTAAAATAATTGAAAAATTCAATCGAGATGTATTTGATACATTGAAATCAGTAAGCATTTTCACAAAAGCAGAATTGACGTTACTCAAAAAATTGAATTCAACTTTTCAAAAAAAAATAAAAAAAAATTCGGCAGTTCAGTTTACAAAAGAGTTTGAACGCTTGATGATTGAACTATCGTGGAAATCATCGCAAATAGAAGGAAATACTTATGATTTATTGGATACCGAACAACTTTTAAAATATAATGTTGCTGCCGAATCGCATTCAAAGCAAGAAACACAAATGTTGCTCAATCATAAAACAGCCATTGATTATACTTTTCAAAATAAAGATTTGTATGAGCAAATAAGTGTTTCGAAGATTATTGATATACACACCTTGCTTACCCAAAAAATGGGTATTTCTAAAAACCCTAGAAAAAGAATTGTACGAATTACAGGTACAAAATATTTACCCCCTGACAATGAATTTGTGATAAATGAAGCACTGGAAAACCTTTGTGAATTAGTGAATAGTAAATCTACTATTTTTGAAAAAGCACTATTGACAATTTTACTAATTAGCTATATACAGCCCTTTGAAGATGGCAACAAACGTACTGCCCGATTGAGTGGTAATGCAATTTTGATGTTTGGTAATGCTTGCCCATTATCGTATAGAAGTGTGAATCCTGCCGATTATAAAAAAGCCATTTTACTTTTTTATGAACTCAATAATATTTCAGCCTTTAAAGAATTATTTATTAGTCAATTCAAATTTGCAGTAGAAAATTATTTCTAATAATTAAAATGAGAGATGGCTCACTTTGACGGAAATCTACCCAACTTATATTCATAAAAAAGCCACTTCAATTGAAGTGGCTTTTTTGTTGAATATATTTCAATGAAAATTAAATATGAATTACTTCGCCATAAGCGGCTGCGGCTGCTTCCATTACAGCTTCACTCATGGTAGGATGCGGATGCACTGATTTAATAATTTCATGGCCAGTAGTTTCTAATTTACGAGCTACTACTACTTCAGCAATCATTTCTGTTACATTAGCACCAATGAAATGTGCGCCTAACCATTCGCCATATTTTGCATCAAAAATTACTTTTACAAATCCTTCTTTAGCACCAGCAGCACTTGCCTTACCACTTGCCGTAAATGGGAATTTACCAACTTTAATTTCATGGCCAGCTTTTTTAGCAGCTTCTTCAGTCATACCAACTGAAGCTATTTCAGGTGAACAATAAGTACAGCCCGGAATATTATTATAATCTAATGCTTCAGGGTGATGACCAGCAATTTTTTCAACACAAATAATACCTTCAGCACTTGCTACGTGGGCTAATGCTTGTGTAGGTAATAAATCACCAATAGCATAAATACCCGGAACAGATGTTTGGTAGTAAGCATCTACTATAACTTTTCCTTTCTCAGTTTTTACGCCTACTGTTTCTAATCCAATATTTTCAATATTTGAAGTAACGCCAGCAGCACTTAATAAAATATCAGCTTCTAAAATTTGTTCGCCAGTTGGTGTTTTTACTTTTGCTTTTACGCCTTCGCCACTTGTATCAACACTTATAACGGATGAATCTGTAAGAATTGTCATGCCTTGTTTGCGATAATTCCGTTCTAATTCTTTTGATACATCAGCATCTTCAATAGGTACAATTCGTGGAGCAAATTCAACAATAGTAACTTTAGTTCCCATAGCATTATAGAAATATGCAAACTCAACTCCGATAGCACCTGCACCTACCACAATCATTGATTTTGGTTGCGTTGGTAATACCATTGCTTCTCTGTAACCAATTACTTTTTTACCATCTTGTTTTAAGTTTGGTAATTCACGGCTTCTGCCGCCAGTTGCTAAAATTATATTTTTAGCATCGTAGTTTTTCTTTGAACCATCAGCAGCAGTAACTTCTACTTTTTTACCAGGAACTAATTTTGCAGTTCCCATTATCACTTCAATTTTATTTTTCTTCATTAAAAACTGAATGCCTTTACTCATGTTATCAGCTACACCACGGCTTCGTTTTACCACTGCGCCAAAATCAGCTTTTGCATCCGAAACCTGCAAACCATAATCAGCTGCATGCTTCATATAATCAAAAACTTGTGCGCTTTTTAATAATGCTTTAGTAGGAATACAACCCCAATTTAAACATACACCTCCCAAATCTGCTTTTTCAATGATGGCAGTTTTTAAGCCTAATTGAGATGCTCTTATTGCTGCAACATAACCACCAGGACCACTTCCGATTACAATTAAATCAAACATGTTTTGATATTTTTATGATTATTATTTAAACGACAAATGTAATTTTGTTTTACTTAAAATTATATACTTCAAATAAGAAGTTCTATCATAGTTTTGAATGACTATAATCGTGATAGCCCAATTTTTTAAGTTGTGAATCGCTACTAATCCAATCGGCTACCACTTTTACACTTAGTTCAACATAGGCTTTTTTGCCAATAAATTTTTCAATATCGGCTCTAGCTTCCATTCCTAATTTTTTGATAGCCGCTCCGTTTTTACCAATTACAATTTTTTTATGCGATTCTTTATTTACAATAATGGTAGCAATTACTACATCAATATCAGGTTTTTCTACATAATCCATCACCACTACATCTGTGTGGTACGGAATTTCATCTTTGTATAAATAAAATATTTTTTCACGGATATATTCACCACAAAAAAAGCGCATGCTTCTATCACTCAAATCTTCTTTTGAATAATAGGCTTCCCCTTCGGGTAAATGCTCAACAATAGTACCCATCAGCAAATTCAAATTTGTTTTTTCTAACGCTGAAACACCTAATGCTGCTGTAACACGGCTTTGCCTGCGCCAAAAATCTAACTTACGCTCTAACATGCTTGGCAAAATCATGTCAATTTTATTAATCACCACAAATATTTTTCCTTCTGATTTTACACTATCTAACCAAGCACTTGCCACTATTTCATTCATATTGGCTTCAATTAAATAGATGATAATATCAGCATCTTTAATTGCTTCGTTAATCACCTTTAGCATAGCCTCTTGCATTTTATATTGTGGCTGTAAAATGCCAGGCGTATCATTAAATACTATTTGATAATCTTCATCATTTACAATGCCTATAATTCGCTTACGAGTAGTTTGAGCCTTGGGAGATACAATGGAAAGTTTTTCGCCAATCATGGCATTCATTAATGTTGATTTTCCAACATTTGGTAATCCTATAATATTTACAAATCCTGATTTATGCATTGGGTTATTTTAGTTTATTATATCTTTTTCATAATTCTTTCTTTAACACCTCACCCTACCCTCTCCAATTGAGAGGAATGGTGAATTATGAAAGAGAAATGTTCAATTCAATAATTTTCAAAACTACTTCATTTATTTTATCTATAGCTAATTTCATTTTCCATTTTGATTTATCACGTTCACCAATAATATTTGATGCCGACCTAATTTGCAAAAATGGAATATTGGTTTGCAACATCACAAAATGAAATGCAGCACCTTCCATACTTTCAGCATCTGTATCATATTTTTCATTCATGATTTGCAATCGCTGACTATCGCCTTCAATTAAATTTACACTTCGTGAACTTGCCTTTTGTAAATCAGGAAGAATTAAATTTACTATTGATGTGTTGCTTAATTTTTTTTGAAGAAATGGCTTTTCATTAACATCAGCCAAATTCATATCATACAAATTTTTGTATTTATTATATTCAAATACGCCAACATCAGCAAAGCAATCATCAGTAATGATAAAGCAATTACCTAATTCAATAAAATTTTGCTTAATGCCTGCAATGCCATATTGAATAACTACTTCAGGTTTGTTTTGTTGTAAATATTGTTGAAGATGATAGGTAGTATTCACACTGCCAACGCTAGTAATTAAAACATCAACACTATGATTTTGAGTTTGATAACTAAATACGTTTCCATTTTTTTTAAAAGGAAATGCATTGATTAAAATTTCAGATTCGTGAATAGTAGCTGCTACAAACAAAATATGCATGAAGCAAATTTACAACTTTGAATTTGGAATAGAAGAGGAAAAAATATTTCGTTTATTTGCAAATCAATTTTAGGATAAAAACCTAACACATTATGCAGAAAATAATTAACATAAAAGTTAAGCCCAACGAAGCTTTCCAACAGCTTTTTTTGAAAGAAATAATTGCCAATGAATGTGGCAAAAAGCAAAAAGAAATTACAGGATTTCATATTTTACGAAGAAGTATTGATGCTCGAAGCAAGCAAGTGTATTACACTATGAATGTGTTGGTTTTTATTAATGAACCCATTCAGCCAACTGAACACATTGAATTTATTTATCAAAATGTCGCCAATAAAAAACAAGCAATTATTGTAGGTGCAGGGCCTGCAGGTTTGTTTGCTGCCTTGCGTTTGATTGAATTAGGAATAAAACCAATTATAGTTGAACGTGGCAAAGATGTGAGAGAACGCCGCCGTGATTTAGCTAAAATAAATAGAGATGGCGAAGTAAATCCTGAATCGAATTATTGTTTTGGTGAAGGCGGAGCAGGTACTTACAGTGATGGTAAATTATATACTCGTAGCAGCAAACGAGGCGATGTAAAACGCATTTTGCATCGCTTAGTAAAACATGGCGCTATAGCTGAAATATTAGTTGATACTCATCCGCATATCGGCACTAATCATTTACCACAAATTATTTCAGATATAAGAAATAAAATATTGGATTGTGGTGGTGAAGTGCATTTTAATAAAAAACTTACTGATTTTATTATTGATAAAAATTCAATTAAAGGAATTAAATGTCAGGATGGAAGCAGCATTGAAGCTGATGCTTTGATTTTAGCCACAGGTCATAGCGCCAGAGATATTTTTGAATTGTTAGATAAAAAAAATATACTGATTGAAGCAAAGCCTTTTGCTATGGGCGTTAGAATTGAGCATCCGCAACATATTATTGACGAACAGCAGTATCATTGTGAAAAAAGAGATGATAATTTGCCGCCTGCATCCTATAGTTTGGTAGAACAAGTGAATGGCAAAGGCGTATTTTCATTTTGTATGTGCCCAGGTGGAATAATAGCTGCGGCTGCCACTGATAAAAATGAAATTGTAGTGAATGGTTGGAGTCCTTCACGAAGAAATAATCCTTATGCAAATTCAGGAATGGTAGTGCAAGTAGATGGATTACAAATTGCTAAATGCCAACCCAAAATCAATATTGTTTCGCCACTTGCTTTTTTGCAGTTTCAAAAAAGTGTAGAACAAAAATGTTTTGAAATAGGCGGCGGCAAATTAGTTGCTCCAGCTCAACGCATGGTTGATTTCACCAACAACAAAATTTCAAGTTCATTACCTGAATGTAGCTATCAGCCTGGTTTAAAAAGCATTGACTTACGAACAACATTACCTGAATTTATTACCCAAAGTTTACAAGGAGCTTTCAAGCAATGGAGTAAAAAAATGAAAAACTATTATACCAACGAAGCTGTATTGGTAGCCACTGAAAGCCGCACATCATCACCTGTGAGAATACCCAGAGATAAAGAAACTTTTCAGCATCCTCAAATAAAAGGTTTGTTTCCATGCGGTGAAGGTGCAGGTTATGCAGGTGGAATTGTAAGCGCCGCTATGGATGGCGAAAATTGTGCTGATGCTATTGCGAAATTTTATGAATGAAGTTGTTGGAAATTGATTTAATAAAATGATGATGAAAGCTAAGATATGCAAAGCATTCCAATGAATTTTATTGGTTTTAAATCGAACTAAAAATGGCATTTACCATAAAATGATAAATGCCATTTAAGAATTTTGAATTCTAAATTGATTTTATTGAATCAATTTTTTATACCTAAATTTCTTGAATGCATTTTCGCCTAATCGTTGTTTTTTGTTTTCTTCATAATCGCTAAATGAACCTTCAAAGAAGTAAACATTTCCTTCACCTTCAAATGCTAAAATGTGTGTACAAATTCTATCCAAAAACCATCTATCATGGCTGATTACAACTGCACAGCCACCGTAATTTTCTAAAGCTTCTTCTAATGCACGTAATGTATTCACATCAATATCATTCGTAGGTTCATCCAATAACAATACGTTGGCTTCACGTTTTAAAGTAATAGCTAAATGTAATCTGTTTCGTTCACCACCTGATAAAATGCCAATCTTTTTTTGTTGGTCATTTCCATTGAAATTAAATTTTGAAACATAAGCTCTTGAGTTGATACGATGCTTACCCACCTCAATAAATTCTAAATCATCACTGATAGTTTGCCAAACCGTTTTTTCAGCATCCATGTCAGTATGATGTTGGTCAACATAACTTACTTTAACAGTTTCGCCAATTTCAAAAGTTCCTTCATCCGCTTTTTCCATTCCTAATATCATTCTGAATAATGTGGTTTTACCTGCACCATTTGGCCCAATGATACCAACAATACCGCCTTGTGGCAAAGCGAAATTTAGGTTTTCAAAAAGTACTCTATCACCAAAAGATTTTTTTACACCATGTGCTTCAATAACTTTTGAACCCAAACGTGGTCCTGGTGGAATATAAATTTCCAATTTTTCTTCACTATCCTTTCCTTCTTCACTAGCCATTTTTTCATAGTTAGCCAAACGAGCTTTGCTCTTTGCCTGACGGGCTTTTGGTGCCATTCTTACCCATTCCAATTCACGTTCTAAAGTTTTCTTACGCTTGCTTTCTACTTTTTCTTCAGCTGCTAATCTTGCCGATTTTTGCTGCAACCATTCAGTGTAATTTCCTTTGTATGGAATGCCTTCACCTCTATCTAATTCCAAAATCCATTTTGCCACATTATCCAAAAAGTATCTATCATGCGTAATACAAATTACTGTTCCTTTATATTGTTCTAAATGTTTTTCTAACCACAAAATTGACTCGGCATCTAAGTGATTCGTAGGTTCATCCAATAATAAAATATCAGGTTCTTGCAATAATAATCTACACAATGCAACACGGCGTAATTCACCACCACTAAGGTTCTTAATTAATGAGTCGCCATCAGGTACTTGCAATGCATCCATGGCTCTTTCTAATACGGTATCAATTTCCCAACCATTTGCTGCTTCAATTTTATCTTGCAAATTCCCTTGTCGGTTTAGCAATTTATCCATCTCATCATCGCTCATCGGTTCAGCAAATTTGTTGCTGATTTCTTCATATTCTTTTAGTAAATCAAAAATTTCTTTTTTGCCTTCTCTGATAATTTCAATAACAGTTTTGGTTTCATCTAAATGCGGTTCTTGTTCTAAATAACCAACTGAATAATCGTTTTTCTTGAATTCGATTTTTCCTTGATAATTATTATCAATACCAGCAATTAGTTTTAATAAAGTTGATTTACCACTTCCGTTTAACCCTATGATACCAATTTTTGCACCATAGAAAAACGATAAATAAATATTGTTAAGAATGGTTTTATTAGGTGGAATGATTTTACTAACACCTACCATTGAAAAAATTACTTGGGTTGAAGCCGCATTGTTATTATCTGCCATATAAATATTGAATGTTTTTGAGGCGCAAATGTATGATTTTATTAGGGTAAGTAAAAAGCTTATCTGTTTAATTAGATTAAATACGTGATTTTACTTAGAATTTTACGCAAAATCAGCAATTTAATCTAATTGTTATCTAAGTAATTTCACAACAAATCCCGATAACAATGTCACATTTTAAAATTTATTCAGCGCCTCATAAAGGTTTAAGAAACATATTATCTAAGTTTGTTAATATGGCAGGATGCATTGATTATAAAAATGAAACATCCTTACAAATGCTTAAATCATTAGGAAGAGAAATGTTCATGCTGTTAGATAATCACGCTTATACTGAAAATAATTTTACGCTGCAAAACCTTGATTTTAAAGTTTCAGGTGCTTCGCAACATGATAGAGAAGAACACATTAAAATTGCTAAACTTCAACGAAATCTTGAAACATTATTAGATGGGTTGAACACTCTTATATCAAACGATGAAGCACATTTATTTT
>JBDKJJ010000039.1:0-6615 GCA_039796635.1 Bacteroidota bacterium | reverse complement strand
GAAAAATAATTCAAAATTCGTCAATCGATTGTTCGGCTCTTCGTCATTTAATAATAAACAATCGAAGAACCGAATACTCGAAAATGGAATGAAGAATTGAAATACATAATAATTCAAAATTCGTCAATCGATTGCTCGGCTCTTCGTCATTTAATAACAAACAATCGAAGAACCGAATACTCGAAAATAGAATGAAGAATTGAAATACATAATAATTCAAAATTCGTCAATCGATTGTTCGGCTCTTCGTCATTTAATAACAAACAATCGAAGAAACGAATACTCGAATAAAATGAATGAAGCATAAAATACAATCACAATGAAAAAATTAAATCTACTTGATGCTACATTAATCGTTTCTGGTTCCATGATTGGGTCAGGGATTTTTTTAGTAAGTTCAGATATGGCTCGAACTATGGGTAGTTCGGGTTGGTTGATTTTGCTTTGGATTATTTCAGGAGTGATGACGATGTTGGCTGCATTAAGCTATGGTGAATTAGCAGGTATGATGCCCGATGCAGGCGGTCAGTACGTTTATCTTAAAAAATCATTCAATAATTTTATTGCTTTTTTATATGGCTGGACATTATTCGTAGTCATTCAATGTGGCTCCATTGCTGCTGTAGCTGTAGCATTTGCAAAATATGCTGGGGTTATTTTTCCTTCATTGGGCGAAGGAAATGTATTGTTTCAAATCACTAATTCATTCACAATAAATGCTGCACAGATTACAGGGATTTTTTCCATTTTGCTTTTAACATTATTGAACAGAGCAGGCATGCAATATGGAAAAGCCATTAATTTATTTTTCAATAGCACAAAACTGATTGCCTTGTTCGGAATCATTGTTTTAGGAATTTTCATTTTTGGTAAATCAGAAATTTGGAACATGAACTGGCAAGATGCTTGGCATGCAGTTCAATTTAATTGGGATGAAAAAACAAAAACAATGAGTACTATTGAATTAAGCGGCATGGCTCTTATCAGTGCTGTGGGCGTAGGTTTGGTTGGCTCATTGTTTAGCAGTGATGCATGGAACAATGTAACTTTCATAGCTGGCGACATTGAAAATCCGAAACGAAATATTCCATTAAGTCTATTCTTCGGAACTGCAATGGTAAGCTTGTTATATATTTTAGCTAATGTGGCTTATTTGTATTTATTACCACTAAAAGGAACGCCTGAATCAACAGAAACTTTGAAAGCAGGAATTCAATATGCCGCCAACGATAGAGTAGGGGTGGCTGCGGCGATGCAAATTTTCGGAAATCCAGCTGTCATCATTATGGCGGTATTGATTATGATTTCAACTTTTGGATGCAATAACGGAATTGTACTTTCATCCGTTCGTGTTTATCAAGAAATGGCGAATGATGGTTTGTTTTTTGAAAAGATGAAATTTAACAATAAAAATGGAGTACCTGGTTTTGCTTTATGGGTGCAATTCATTTGGGCATCAGTTTTATGTTTAAGTGGTAAATACGGCGACTTGTTAGATTATGTAATGTTTGCTGTAATTCTATTTTACATTCTAACATTAATTGGATTATTTATACTTCGTAAAAAAATGCCTCATGCCGAACGGCCTTACAAAGCCTTTGGATATCCTATTCTACCAGCTTTATACATAGTTTTAGCAACCGCATTTTGCGTAAATCTATTAATTGTAAAACCAAATTTTGCAGTAGGTAGTTTAGCTATTGTAGCAGTTGGAATTCCTGTGTATTATATTTGGAAGGGATTTCAAAATAAAAACACAAAGTAGTTATTTGATGTTTGTATCTTGCACCATCAAATATGAAACGATTAAGTCAGCTTAAATTTTATTTAAAAAAGTATTTTGCTTTTTCATTGCTCAATATATTATTCAATGTATTGTCAATAGTTTTTTCAGTTTTTTCAATGTCGATGATTATTCCTTTCCTGAATATATTATTTGGCATCACACCAAAAGTTTCAATTAAACCCGAACTAACATTTTCTGTAAATAGCTGGATAAATTCCTTCAATTACCAAATGAGTAATATGATTGAAGTTTATGGTTCATCAACTGCATTATTAGTTGTTTGTGTATGCGTTATTGTAGTTTTCTTTTTCAAAAATTTATTTAGATGGCTTGCTATTTATTTTTTAGCCCCAATTCGAAATGGAATTATTTATGATATCAGAAATGACATGTTTAAGAAAATATTACGGCTTCCACTATCGCATTTTAGCAATGAAAGAAAGGGAGATATTTTATCAAGAATGTCAAATGATTTAGGTGAAGTTGATGGAGGAATTATTTGTATGTTAGAAAGCTTAATTAAAGACCCAATTGAAGTATTTATTTATTTAGGATGGATGATTTATAATTCACCATCTTTAACAGCAATCGCATTTATTATTTTACCAATAAGCGGATTAATAATTTCATTGGTAGGAAAACCATTGAAAAAGCAAGGCAGTAAAGGATTTGCTCAATTTGGTTATATACTTTCATTTATTGAAGAATCCTTATCAGGAATAAGAATAATAAAAGCCTTCAATGGTGAAAAATTTCAAGAAACTAAACACTTGAAAGAAACACACAAGATGTATCAGATGAATAATCGTATTATGCGATTAAGAGATTTATCATCGCCATTAAGTGAGTTTTTAGGAATTACAGCAGTAGCAGTTGTATTATATCTTGGCGGTAAAATAGTTTTGCAAAATCAATCAAACCTAAGCCCATCTGGTTTTATAGCCTATATGCTGTTCTTCTCTCAACTTATTAATCCATTAAAATCAATTTCTAATTCTTATTTTAATATTCAAAAAGGATTAGCTGCTGTTGATAGAATAAATGAAATTTTGTTTGCGGATGAAAAAATTCATGACCCAATTAATCCTATTTCATTAGATGAATTTAAAAGTAAAATTGAATACAAATCTGTGAGTTTTGCTTATCAAGATGAAACTGTTTTAAATAACATAAATGGAACAATTTATAAAGGTCAAGTTATTGCATTAGTTGGTCCAAGCGGTTCTGGTAAATCAACATTTGTAGATTTGTTACCTAGATTTTGGGATGTTCAAAACGGAGAAATACTAATTGATGGTACTAATATTAAAGATGTTAAATTATTTGATTTGCGAAAGCATATGGGTGTTGTTTCACAAGAAGCAATTTTATTTAACGATACCATTTTTAATAACATTGCTTTTGGGATGGTAAATGCAAAACTAGAAGATGTAATAGCAGCAGCTAAAGTGGCAAATGCACATGAATTTATTGACCAATTGGAAAACAAATACGATACAATAATTGGTGAAAGAGGAAGCAAATTAAGTGGCGGTCAGCGTCAACGATTAACAATTGCCAGAGCTGTAATGAAAAACCCTCCAATATTAATTTTGGATGAAGCTACATCTGCTTTAGATACCGAAAGCGAAAAATTAGTACAAGAGGCTTTAACGAAGTTAATGAAAAACAGAACGTCAATTGTAATTGCCCATAGATTAAGTACAATTCAACATGCTGATGAAATATGGGTTATGCAAGATGGTGTAATTGTAGAAAAAGGCAAGCATGATGAATTAGTTACTATTGAAAATGGTTTGTATAGTAAATTGGTTAAAATGCAAACTTTCTAATTTATTTTAAATGGAACCGAGTATTTCAAAACAAAGTATTGAAATTAATTTATTACCCACTCATTCAAAATTATTTTCATTTTGCACTTTAGTTACAAAGCCAAATCAATACAATGAAATGGTAAAATCTTTTACAGATAAGGGTTTTGTAAATGATTGCGAATATTTGCATATTAATAATGTTGATTCAATTCAATTTGATGCATATTCGGCAATTCGTAAATTTTTAGTGTTAGCAAAAGGCGAATATTTGATTTTTTGCCATCAAGATATTTTGGCTATTGATGATTTCGATAAACTAAATCAGTCAATTAAAGAGTTAAATAATATAGATTCAAATTGGGCAATAGCTGCGAATGCAGGAGGAAAGCACATTAAAGGTTTAGTAAAGTGTATTACGAATGGCGATGATTCAATTGAAAAAAACTCAACGCTTCCACAACAAGTTTATGCCATTGATGAAAACTTTTTCATTGTAAAAAAATCAGCATTATTAACTGTTTCAAACAAATTAAAAGGGTTTCATTTTTACGCCACAGATATGGCTTTGATGGCAGATATTTTAGGATATAAAACTTACGTGATTGATTATATGGTGAAGCATTTAAGCAAGGGTAATTATGATCTAAATTTTCATAATCAAATAATAAAAGTTAAAGAAAATTATTCTGAATCATTCAGAGATAGATTTATTGAAAGTCCGAGTGCACGATTATTTTTATCAGGCTCTAATTTAAAAATGAAATTATTCAATAACACGTTTTCATTTTTTATTGTAAAATTGTGGTATAGATTTTTAAGATAATTACTGCAATACAAATTGAATAGTATGACGGGATTTTTGTTCTAATAAAATCTTCTTTTCCCCTATGATTTCATAAATAATTGAATCGTTATAATGCCTAATAGTAAATAGTTCTAACCCTTCATTTAGTAATACCTTGAATTCAAAGTGCAGAGCATCAACCACTTCATGAATTCTATCATTTGCATCAACACAGCAACTAAAACTGATAGCTCCATTTTGCATCAAGTTCATTCTGATTCTACTACTTGCAAAAACTTCAAAAATTTTCTGCAAATGTTTCTCTCCAATAAATGAAAAATCACGAGTTTGAATACTCAATAAAATCTGATTTTCTTTCAATACTTTAATAGGAGGATAGGGGATAAACTTTTCTGTTTCAGATATTAAAGTTCCGTTTTTATCTGAATTGATAAATGACCTAACATGCAATGGAATCTTTTTGTTTTGAATGGGTTTTATTGTTTTAGGATGAATAACCTTTGCTCCATAAAATGTCATTTCAATTGATTCATAATAACTTAATTCAGGAATTATTACAGCATCATGAAATTGCTTTGGGTCAGCATTCATAACACCTGGAACATCTTTCCAAATGCTCATTAACTCAGCATTTAAGCAATAACTAAATATGGAAGCAGAATAATCCGAACCTTCTCTTCCTAATGTTGTGCTAAAATTTTCTTTTGTTGAACCAATAAAACCTTGAGTAATTACAATTGTATTTTCATTTAAAATTGGCAGTAAATATTTATTAATATTCTGTTCGGTTTCATTCCATAAAATATTTACATCCCTGTAGTTTGAATCAGTTTTTATTAAAGTTTTCGCATCAATTAAAACTACATTCAAATTAGCTTTAATTAAAAACTCACTTACTATTTTAGTAGAGAACATTTCGCCGAAACTTATAAACTGGTCATAATGAAAATCGAAAGTTGAACTTAAAGATGTATTCAAATTTCTTGCAAATTTTTCAAATAGTTCGTCTAAAATATTTTTATCTAACGATAATTCATTTACAATTTTAAGATGATTATCTTTTAAATTCTGAAATAAATCAAGTGCATTTTTAGTTTCTTTTTTATACCAAAACTGACAAATTTTCTCTAAGGCATTAGTTGTTTTGCCTAATGCTGAAACTACTACTAATAAAGGTTTTGAAGAATTTTTTGAAATAATTTCAGATACATTTTTAATGCTATTTGCATCTTGAACCGAAGCCCCCCCGAATTTAAAAACTTGAATCATTATGTTTTTCCCCCGAATTGTTATTTTATAGAACTAATGCTGCAAAGATAATTAAATGAAACTTGCTAATAAAACTGTCGTACTATTTTTTATTCAACCATCTGAAATTATCTTTGAATCAACAATGAAAGTTTTACTAACCACACTTAATGCTAAATACATTCATATCAATTTAGCTATCCGAATTCTTTATCAACTTAATAAAGAAAACGAAAATTTGTATTGGAAAGAGTTTACTATTAAGGAAAATAAAGATGAAATAGCCGATTGCTGTAAAGGCTTTGATATTGTTTGCTTCAGCTGTTATATTTGGAATATTACACCAACTTTAGAAGTTGCAAAAAAAATAAAAGCCATAAATCCTAACATTAAAATAATGTTAGGTGGGCCTGAAGTAAGTTATGATTGGCAAGATGTTATAAAAAATGATTCCGTTGATTTTATCATAACAGGCGAAGGAGAAATACCATTTACTGAATTTTTAAATTCTTTTCCTGATATAAAAAACGTTCCTAATTTAGTTTCTAAAATAAATGGAGAAATTCATAACAACCCTCAAAACGTACAGTTTGATTTAACGAATTTTAGTGAAATAAATCCTTACATTGATGATAATCCTGCGGATTTAAAGAACAGAGTTTTATATATCGAAACATCCCGTGGATGCCCTTATAAGTGTGAATTCTGTTTAGCAAGCTTGGATAATAAAGTTCGATATCTGCCAATCGAAAATATCAAATCGAATTTATATTACTTGATGCAAAATGGTAAAGTGATTAAATTTTTAGATAGAACATTTAATGTGAAACGTGATTTTACAATTGACATGTTTCAGTTTATTTTGAAACATCATAAGCCTGACAATGTTTTTCAGTTTGAGATTACAGCAGATATTTTACATCCAGATATTATGCAGTTTATCCATGATTATGTCCCTAAAG
>JBDKJJ010000038.1:0-18923 GCA_039796635.1 Bacteroidota bacterium | reverse complement strand
AACTAATTGCTTTGATGAATCAACAACTTGAAGAACAATATTTAACATTGCTTTTTTATTTTAAAATTTATGTAGGTAAAAATAATTTTAACCCTATTTAATTAAGGCTTTGATTAACTGTTTTTATAAACTAATTTAAATTGCTTGTATAATGAAAACTACAACAATCATTACGTAACGGGTTTAAATTTGTTTTATTACTTTGTATCGATTTACAAATTAAAAATGAAAATTGTTTTACAAACCTCAAGGCTTATCATTCGTGAGTTTTCAACTCAAGATGCTCAATTTATTATTAAGCTTTTGAATACTGATGGATGGCTAAAATATATAGGCGATAGAAATGTTCATTCAGCTGATGATGCTTTAAAATACATACACAAACTCAATAGTTATTCAATTGAAAATGGGTTTGGATTTTGGGCTGTTGAATTGAAGTCAACAAAAAATTTAATTGGTTTATGCGGATTAATAAAACGTGATGAATTAAAGCACATTGATATTGGTTTTGCATTTTTACCCATATATACAAACCAAGGATTTGCATTTGAGGCGGCTCAAGCTACCCTAAGCTTTGCTTATGAGCAACTAAAGCTTGACACAATAGCAGCTATAACAGTTCCTGCAAATGTTTCATCAATAAAATTGATTGAAAAACTTGGGCTGAAATTTAAATCGGAAATTTTAATTGATGATGAACTTTTAAATTATTACGAAAAAAATCTTTAAAGTGCTTCTGCTACTTTTTTTATTTCAACCAAAATAGGATTCTGTTGTTCGCCATTATTATAAGTTACATTTTTTTATGTTCAGGCTTTGTGAGTTCATCCCAAACTATTGAATTAGAAGCATTAATTAGTATTTCATTTTTTATAAAAAGTGGCTGCATAAATTTTGTAGTTTTAGTTTTTTGATTTAAACAAATCGCTCATTATTCTATCTGCAATTAGTTTTCCATCTTTTGAAATAGTTAGAATATTTTCGTTTAATAAAAGTTTTCCATTTGCAATATAAAGTGCTGCTTCGTTTAGCATTTCGTTAATCCAAGTGGATTCAAATTTATTCTTTGCTTCAGCAATATTACATCCCCATTGTGTTCTTAATCCAGTCATTATCCATTCATTAAAAATATCTTCGGCAGTTAGAAATTCATTTTCAATTACAGGTAATTTTTCTTCAATTCCATTCATATATTGTTGAGTGTTTGCCACATTCCAATTTCTTAAATTATCTTTATAAGAATGAGCTGATGGCCCAATGCCTAAGTATGGAACACCCTTCCAGTAATTAGTATTATGAACTGCATAAAAATTAGGTTTTGCAAAATTGCTAATTTCATAATGTTCAAAACCTTTAGCAGTTAAGGCTTCCATCAACATGTTCATTTGAAATGCAGATTTTGATTCATCAACATTTTCTTTTTTGTTGAGCTTAATTAATTTATGTAATGGTGTTTTTTCTTCAACAGTTAATCCATAAGCCGAAATATGAGGAATAGCTAATTCAATAGCTTTATCTAAATTGAATTTCCAATTTTTATCAGATAAAGTTGGAATACCATAAATTAAATCAATGGTGATTTTTTCAAAACCTTTGTCTTGGGCTGCTTTGATAGCTCTATCTGCTTGTTGAGAGTTATGAGCTCTGTTCATCCAAACTAAATCTTCATCAAAAAAAGATTGAACACCAATACTAAATCTATTAATATCAGTTGATTTGAAAGCACTTATTTTCTGCTCCGTTAAATCATCGGGGTTAGCTTCAATTGTAATTTCTTTTAAATCACCAATGTTATAATTTTTATGAATGGTGTCAATTATTTTTTGAATTTCGTCAGCATCTAACAATGATGGTGAACCACCACCAAAATAGATGGTTTCAATTTTTTCATTTTCTAAAAATGGTTTTCGTAAAATTAATTCTTGTTTTAAAGTGGCTGTTAATTCATCTTTATAGCGCAGGGATGTATTGAAATAAAAATTGCAATAATTGCAAGCTTGTTTGCAAAAAGGAATATGAATATAAATGCCTGCCAAAATATTTTTATTTGATTATTTAATTAACACTACACAGTTAGGTTCAAGAATTACTTTTTTTGATTTGTATAATACACCTAAAGCTTTTTTAAATTGCTTTTTGCTCATCGCTAATTCATCTTTAATTTCATCTGGTGAACTATTATCAGTTAATGAAATTTTGCCATTATGTTTTTGTAAGTACTGTAATAATTTTTCAGTATAAATATCAATATTTTCAAAACCTATTTTATTTAATACAAGGTCAATTTTATTATCGGGTCTGATAGTTTTTATATAGCCTTTTAGCTCATCACCACAATCTATTTGTTGAAAAATATCACTATGAAATATTAACCCAAAGTATTGTTTATTTATGATGGCTTTAAATCCTAAATCAGTATGTTCATAGATAATTAAATCAACTTCATCACCTTCTTTGATTGTTAGATTATCATTCTTTATTAATTTATCTAAAATCGCTGTTCCTACTAATCTATTGCTGCTTTCATCCAAGTATAAATGGATAGGATATTTTTTGCCAGCAATTAATTTTTGTTTTTGATTTCGGAATGGAATAAAAATATCTTTTTCAATATTCCACATCATAAAAGCACCTACGCTATTCACTTCTCTAACTTTTAATACGCCTATTTCATTTAATTTTATTTCAGGTGTAAGTGTTGTAGCTATCACTCTGTCTTCTGAATCAGTATAAACAAATACATCTAAAAAATCACCAATGGCAGTATTTTCAGGTACATACTTATTAGGCAGTAATAAACTTTCACCATCTTCAAATCCCAAATAAAGTCCTTGTGGCGATTCACGTAATACTTGTAGATTATTGATTTCCCCAATTTTAAACGGGTTGTTTTCTATTTCACTCATGGTGTAAAGGTATTGAAAATAAAAGTGGAAAAAATTTGAAAAATGTTTTTTGTTATAAATAAAATGACTAATTTTGTCATGTAATTAAAAGTCATAAAATGGAAACTTTAGCAACATTTTTAAAGGAAGCTCGAATTAAAAAAGGTTTAATGGTTCGAGAAGTAGCACAGGCGCTAAAAATTGATCAGGCATTGGTTAGCAAATTTGAAAAAGGAAGTAGAAAACCAACCAGGAATCAATTGCCTCAATTAGCTGAAATTTTATCAGTGGAAGAAAGTAAATTGAAAGTGCTTTATCTAAGTGCTAAAATTTTGTATGAATTAGCTCATGAAGAAAATGCATTAGAAATTTTGCAATTGGCTGAGGAACAAATTGGATATCAAGTTTCTTCCATCATCAAAAAGGAGGAGCAAGATGTTGAGTTGAAAAAAATGATGAAAGGCATTGATTCAGCAAAAAAGCAATTAAATAAATTTAGAAAATTTGATAGTTATCGAATTGCCCAAGCTTTAGAGCTGGAATATACATTTGAAAGCAATAGGATTGAAGGCAATACTTTAACGCTTCGTGAAACTGATTTGGTAATAAATGAAGGATTAACTATTTCAGGAAAAAGTATGAGAGAGCATTTGGAGGCTATTAATCATGCTGAAGCAGTGGAATTAGTAAAGGATTTGGTGCAAAAAAAAATAAATTTTACTGAACGAATTTTGTTGCAATTGCATCATTTGGTTTTGAAAAGTATTGATGCTGCTAATGCCGGTAAATACAGAAATGTACAGGTGATGATAAAAGGTAGCAAGCATTTACCGCCTCAACCATTTTTAGTGCCTAAGCAAATGGAAGATTATTTTATTTGGTACAATAAAAATAAAAAGGTGATGCACCCCGTTTTGTTAGCTGCTGAAATGCATGAGAGATTAGTAACTATTCATCCTTTTATTGATGGAAATGGACGAACATCAAGATTGGTGATGAATTTAATTTTACTGCAACATGGCTACGTGATTGCAAATATTAAAGGCGATAAAACTAATCGTATGGTTTATTATGAAACCTTAGAAACTGCACAAACCGAAAACAGCAAAACAAAATTTCTGAAATTTATTGCTGATACAGAATTAAATTCACTCAACAATTATTTAAAAGTGGTGGGTGGAAAATAAAAACGGCGAATAGATTTATTCGCCGTTTTTTGTTTTAATGTTTATTCAAAAACTTTCCTATGTAGAAACCTTTCATTGGAGTTGCGCTACCTTTGTAATCATAAAGTTTGCATTTGAAATTTATTTTAGCCACTACAATATACCCTTCAGAAGTAAATTGAAAACGTAATCGGTATAATTCATCGTCAAAATAAAAAAAAGTGAACTAAACTAGTTCACTATTTTTTATTAGATAAATTTTAAGCTTTTTCTGCTCTTAAAAATTTGCCTTTAGTATCAAAAATATAATCCATTCCGTTGACTTCAGCTTCGTAAAAAAGATTGCCTTTTGCATCAATAATTTTTGAAGCTTCTTTTATTTTTTTACCTGCTAAATTCTTACTTACATACTCAATTACATTCATAGGTAATACATCTACTTTAATTTCGGTTTCGGTTTGCAACCATTGCCCAGCAGGCGAAAACAAAGCTGAGGTTTCAACTTTATTCAACATAAATTCGGCTTCATAATTTCCATTTTCTAACTCCCATTTTACTGAGTATTGGTTAGGAAACATTTTTGCAAAAATTGTTTTCACTTCACTTGGCAAGCTGTATTCACCAATTTTTTCGGCTTTCACTAATTGAAACACAACTAATAAAGCAGTAATCAAAGTTATTTTTTTCATTGTTTTAAATTTTTATCGAAGTTAAAAGTTAAATATTAATTTTCAAACTTAAATTCATTACCCTTCCATCAATTGGCGCCCAAATAGGCTTAAATACAGGATTTTGAATTGTTCCTGCATACAAATTTTCAATTCTTGATTGGCGGTAATCAAATATATTTTCAGCATTTAAAACTATGCTACCAAACTTAAATTTCTTTTCAATCATAGCAGCAAAAAACCAATAATTTTTTGCCCGTGATAAATCAGGTAAATATTGATTGGCATTATAACTTGCTTCAAATCCTAATCTCCACTTTTCCTCTATTTCATAAGCCAATGTAGTTGAAAACTTATCTTGCGGAAATAAGGTTACGTAAGTAGCCTGTGGTTTAAAATTATTTTTACCAATCGTATGATTATAACCAACGTAACATTCTACTTCATCAAGTTTAAATCTAATATACGAATCAGAACCTAGGCTAGTAACCGATTCTTTTTGATTATAAAAACTAAGGTAATTGTTAGCAGTTAAATTAACTCTTACAGCATCTTTAATTTCGCTATAATAAAAAGCTTGATTGATAGTAATTAATACTTTTTTGAAATGAGTGTGATAGTTTATATCCGTATTTAATCCCAAAGAATTTTCAGGCTTCACATTTGTTGGCATTGCAAATTGTGAATAATAATATTCGGCAGTTTGTTTACTAAAAAGTGTTGGTGTTTTGTAACCGCTGCCAACACCTAATCTTACAGATAATTTATTTTCAGGCCGATACAAAATACTTAATCGAGGTAAAATAAAATTGCCAAATTTTGAATGATTATCACATCGTAATCCTGCTTCAGTTGATAATTTTTTAGTAATTTCAAAATCATGTTGAACAAATACTGAGGCAGTTGAAAACTGATAATTTTTGATGTAAAAAAATGTTTGGTTTTGTTTCATAAAATCTTCAAAACTATAAGCAGCACCTACAACTATTTTATGTTTATTGAACTGCATCATATCATTTATTTCTACAAAACTTTGATATTGCTGTCCTTTTAATTCTTGATTAATTTGTAATGTATTTTTGTGATACAAACTAGCAATTCCTTTCACATTTAATGAGTGCTTTTTGAAGGTGAAATTCGATTTTAAATCAAGTGCAAACCGATTGCTATAATTTTTTTCGATGAATGGATGAATTGTATTTTCATCTAATTTTAAAGCTATCATATCGCCACCTTTTCTATTTTCATTTACATAATGCAACCCAATAATAATTTTAGATTTTTTTGAAGGATAAATAAAAAACTGAGGATGCAAAACCAATTGGCGAAGAAATGGAACATCTGAAAAACCATCTTTATTAACATCTATAGGCTCCTGAAAATTTTGTGCAGCAAAAAAAGTGTATCCAAATTTTTTATTTTTTTTTGATAAAAACAAATTTGCATTTGATTCTAACAAAGTAGTTTGATTAAGCAAAAGAGAACCTTGTAGGCTATCTTCAGGTTGTTTTGAAACTAAATTTATTACCCCTGCTATTGCACCGCCCCCATAAAGTGTTGATGCCGAACCTTTGATTATTTCAGCTTGCTTTAGATCTAAAGGTGGAATAGATAATAAGCCGAAACTGCCTGAAAAGCCTTCATACATAGGCAATCCATCTCTTACCATTTGAGTATATTGTCCATCTAATCCTTGCATTCTTACTACTGAGTTTCCGTTAACGGCTGAAGTTTGTTGAATATGAATGATGGATAAATCACCTAACAAACTGGCGATATTACCTGGCTTTATGGCACTTTCTTCTATCATTTCTTCTTCGCCTAACACTTCAATTTTTGTAGCCACATCTTCAATTCTTGCATTTGTTCGGTTTGCCGAAATTCTTACTTCGTCAAGTTGCTTATTTGTAGTTATTAATTCAATTTTGTAAGTTTCATTCTTTACGGTTTTAGTTTTTATCACTTTTGTTTGCTTTTCATACCCCATCAAAGAAATCACAAATTGATAGATAGAATCTGAACCTAAAACAATTTGCATTTCGCCCTTATCGTTGGTAACACCACCAATTGGCGCAACTTTATCCGTTCCGTTATTGGCTACTATAATTACACCTTCGAGTGGCAATACTGTAGTTGCATCACTTACCTTAAATTTCAAATTCACTTGGGCAAAAAGTGAAATACTTGTAAATAAAAATATTTGGAAAAGTAGTAGTAAAGTTTTCATTTTTTTCGGGTTTTACATTTAAAAAAGCCGTTATCAATTTTTGTTTGATAACGGCTTTTCATATCTCAATAATAATATTTTTTAGTTCATTAATAATCCAACTACAGCAGTAATAATAAGATTTAGCAATGCTAAAGGAATTAAAATTTTCCATCCTAAATTCATTAATTGGTCATAACGGAAACGTGGTAATGTCCAACGAACCCACATGAATAAAAATATAAATCCACCAATTTTTGCAAACAGAAATGCTGTGCCTAAAATTGTAACAACATTATGCGCCAAACCTAAATGGTCAATAAACGGAATGTCGTATCCACCAAAATATAAAGTACTCATTAATGCTGATGAAATAAACATATTTACATATTCGGCGAATAAGTAAAATCCTAATTTCATACTACCGTATTCAGTATGATAACCACCAATTAATTCAGTTTCGCATTCTGGTAAATCAAATGGAGCTCTGTTAGTTTCAGCAAATGCGCAAACTAAAAATATTAAAAAACCTAATGGTTGAAAAAAAATATTCCAATGACCATTATGCTGACCAGCAACAATATCATTCAAACTTAACGAGCCACTCATCATTATTAAAGCAATTAAAGATAAGCCCATTGCTAATTCATAACTAATAATTTGCGAAGCAGCTCTGATAGCTCCCATTAAAGAGTATTTATTATTAGATGCCCAACCGCCAATCATAATACCATAAGCACCTAATGAAACAACGCCAAACATGTACAATACACCTATATTTATATTGGTTATTTGCAATGGAATAATGCTATCGGCAATTTCTAATGTGCTACCCCAAGGAATTACAGCGCCACCCATACAAGCCAATAACATAGCCAATGATGGACCTAACACAAACAAAAATTTATTAGCATTTGCAGGAATAAATTCTTCTTTAAAAATTAATTTTACACCATCTGCTAATGGTTGAAGCATCCCTCCTGGTCCTGCTCTGTTCGGACCAATTCTATCTTGAAGCCAAGCTGCTAATTTTCTTTCTAACAAAGTAGAATACATGGCTACACCTAATGATGCTCCAATAACACAACTTATTATTATTAATTTTTCTACTAACATAATTTAAAAAAAGTAAGCGGCAAATGTAATAAATCAATCGTTTTTTTTACCGAAAATCTAAAATTGATTTTTAGTAGGAATCTACTCTATTTTTCAACTACTTCTAATTACATTTGAATTCTGAAACCTTTTATTAATGAAAAATAAATCACATCTTATTTTATTACTTTTAATGGTTGGTGTAAGCTTTTATAGCTATCAGCATGCTAAACAAAAAACCATTTTACAATTACCTTTTGAGGCGAATGAAGCTGGCGAACGTGAAGAAGTAAAAGAATGGGAAGAAGCTATGCTAGCCGACCCTTTAACAGGAAAAATACCTGATGGAATAACGTATGCTGAACGTCAGTTTGCACAATCTTTTATTCAACAAGCATTTAATAAATCAAAAGGTAGCAAACAATTGGAACAATGGCAAAGTCGTGGTCCTTGGAATGTAGGCGGAAGAACAAGAGCTTTTGCTATTGATGTTACAAATGATTCCATATTTTTCGCAGGTGGTGTTTCTGGTGGTTTATGGCGAAGTGTTGATAGAGGAAATAGTTGGAATAGAGTTACTGATAAACATCACAACCCTGATGTAGTAGCTATTGCTCAAGACACCAGAATTGGTCATCGAAATACTTGGTATTATTCAACAGGCGAATGCTTAGGCACATCAGCAAGCGGTGGAAGTTCATTTTATTTAGGTGATGGTATTTTTAAATCAACTGATGGCGGTTTAACTTGGGATTCATTAACATCAACATCAACAGGCAATCCACAAGGGGCTTACCAATCATTTCAATTAACTTATAATCTAATTACAAATCCTGCTAATAAAACACAAGATGAGTTAATGTATTGCTCACTTTATTATGGAGTTTTTCGCAGTATAAATGGGGGTGCATCATTCACACAAGTATTAGGTTCAGGTCAAAGTTGCGGTTATGAATCAGATATAGCTGTTGATACAAATGGTGTTTATTACGCCACATCAAGTTCTGACGGCTCATCCATTAAAGGAATTTATAGAAGCACGAATGGTACAACTTGGACTAATATTACACCAACCAATTTTCATTCAACTTATGGTTTAACTAAAATCGGAATCAACCCGTCGAACCAAAATGAAATATATTTTTTAGTGGCTGAAGCCGATACTTTAGGATTAAAAACAACCAATGTTTGGGGCGATGCTGAATATACTGGTTTATGGAAATATACTTATGTAAGCGGCAATGGTAGCGGCTTAGGGGGTACTTGGGTAAATTTATCACAAAATTTGCCAGCTGGTTTATTAAATTTTGATGGCTTTCATGCACAAGGCGGATATAATCTTTTAGTAAAAGTTCATCCTACTCAACCCAATACAGTTTTTATTTGCGGTACTAATATTTATCGTTCAACAAATGGATTCACTACAAATACACAAACCAAACAAATTGGTGGTTATGCCATCGGAACTCAATTAGCCACTTTTCAAGTTTATTTAAATCATCATCCTGACCAACATGATTTTTGCTTCTTACCTTCAAACCCATCAATAGCCTATAGTGCATGTGATGGAGGTGTTTATCAAACAAATAATTGTATGGCTTCTACTGTGGCTTGGAACAAATTAAATAATGGTTATTTAACTACACAATTCTATTCTGTATTGTTGCACCCTAACTATCAATCAGATATTATTTTAGGAGGATTACAAGATAATGGCGTTTATTGGAATAATTCCGCTAACCCAAAAGCCACATGGGTAATGCCTTTCAATGGTGATGGTAGTCATTTAGATATTAGTAATGATGGAAACACTTATTATCTTTCCATTCAGCAAGGCAAAACCATTAAAGCTAAATTAGATAACTCTGGTGCCATTACACAGTTTGCACGTATTGACCCAAAATTTGCAAAACGAGATGATTATCAATTCATCAATCAATTTGTAGTTGATAAAGCAGATGATAAAATAATGTATATGCCTGCCGGTAGAAAATTATTTCGAAATGATGACTTAAACTCAATTCCGTTTGCAGGAAATCGTGATTCAATTGCAACTAATTGGATTCAATTTCCTGATACATTAGTAGCGCCTAATGAATTTACTTCAATAGCTTGTTCTAAAACAGGTCATACACTTTACCTAGGCACTAACAGAAGAAAAATGTATAGAATTGATAATGCAAATTTAGGCTCTCCAAATATGGTTGACATTACACCAACCATTTTTCCGAATAACCCATCAAGCACTACAGGTGCTTATTTGAATTGTATTGCAATTGACCCAACCGATGCCAATAAAGTAGTGGCAGTTTTTTCAAATTATAGCGTTCATAGTATTTACTATTCAACTGATGCTGGTGATAATTGGATAAGATGTTCGGGTAATCTTGAAAAATCAGTAAGTGGCGCAGGTAACGGCCCTTCAGTTCGTTGGGTTTCGATGTTACCATTTAACGGACACATGAAATATTTTGCAGGAACAAGCATAGGATTATTTAGTGCCGATTCATTAGTTGAACATACAACTTCTGAACCCGGAACACAATGGGCTATGGAAGGCGTAAATGAAATCGGAAATACAATAGTGCCTTACATAAATGTTCGTGAAGCTGATAATATGGTTGCCATTGCAACTCATGGTAGTGGTGTATTTACCATTCACTATGGCTGGAATGTTGGTGTAGGAAAAATAGAAAACAGTGCATCAGAAATAAATGTGTTTCCAAATCCAGCTTCTAATTTTGTGAAATTAAATTGGAATAGTTTAACTTCATCTGAAATAAAAATTCAATTATTTGATATTTCAGGCAAACTACATTTTTCAAAATCAGTTTCATCATCAATTGGAAATAATACCATGCAGATTAACGCCGAAGGCTTAATTGCAGGGACTTATTTTTTAAACATGAATGATGGAAAAAACAATTTCAACAAAAAAATTATTATTCAATAAAATGAAAAAAATTCTATTAATAAGCTTAGGAATAATTGCATCATTTTCTTGCAAAAAAATTTTTCCTGAAAAAAATAAAAATAAAATAGCAATTGTGAATACATCAAATTATAATTGCTCAGCAAAAATCAGAATTGATGGCGGAACTGAAACAACAATTGAAAAAGGTGGTGCATACACATTCGAAAACATTACTAATGGAAACCATACAGTAACATTGGTTGCTGTAAGCCCTTGCCAAAATTATTCAACAGGATCAAGCTGTAGCATTGATTTTAGTAACGGAACTGAAACTAAAACTATAACAGTAACCAACACTTCAGGTGCTCAGTTAGTATTATATTGTAACTAAAAAAATAATAATATGGCATTAGATAAATTTCAAATCGCAAAACGAATAGCTCAAGAATTGCAAGATGGTTATTATGTAAATCTTGGAATTGGTATTCCAACATTAGTCAGCAATTATATTCCTGAAGGAATAAGTGTACTATTTCAAAGTGAAAATGGTATTTTAGGAATGGGGCCCTACCCTACCGAAGATGCTGTAGATGCAGACTTAATTAATGCTGGAAAAGAAACAGTAACTGTAGTGCCAGGTGGTGCTTTTTTTGACTCGGCTGAAAGCTTTGGAATGATACGGGCTGGAAAAGTTGATTTAACTGTACTTGGCGCTATGGAAGTAAGTGAACCAGGAGATATTGCCAATTGGAAAATTCCTGGCAAAATGGTAAAAGGCATGGGCGGTGCTATGGATTTAGTAGCATCTGCAAAAAATATTATTGTAGCCATGATGCACACCAACCCGAAAGGTGAAAGTAAAGTTTTACCTGCTTGTACTTTACCATTAACTGGTGTGAAATGTGTAAAAAGAATTGTTTCTGATTTGTGTGTGATGGATGTAACACCCAACGGATTTAAATTAATTGAACGTGCACCTGGCGTAAGTGTAGAAGAAATAAAATCAAAAACATTAGGCAAATTAATTGTTGAAGGCGAAATACCTGAAATGAAATTATAATTGGCATTTAACCATATACATATTGAACATTTAAGCGATGCTGAATTAGTATTGCAATACAAACAAAGTGGCGATGATGCTTTCTTTGTTGAGTTATATCAACGCTATACGCATTTGGTTTTAGGTACTTGTATCAAGTATTTAAAAAGTGAAGCAGCTGGCAAAGATGCTGTAATGGATATTTTTGAAAAATTATTGACAGATTTAAAAAAGCATGATGTTCAACATTTTAAATCGTGGTTATACATGGTTTCAAAAAATCACTGTTTAATGCAGCTACGAAAAAAGGGTGATAATTTTGTTCCGATTGATTTAATAAAAACTTCAAGCGATGGTTTTGTGGAAACAAGCGAACAAATGCATCTGAATTTGCAATCAAAAGATGCAGAAGAAAAAAAGCTGTACGAAGCTTTAAATCAGCTTAATGATGAGCAGAAAATATGTGTAGAGATGTTTTACTTAAACAATAAATGTTATCAGGATATTGCAGATACAACAGGCTTCACATTAAATCAGGTGAAAAGTTATATTCAAAATGGTAAGCGAAATTTGAAAATATATCTTGAAAAAAATGGTGCAGTAAAATCAACAGGGCTTTTGTTATTATTGATTGAATTATTAAAATAAATGGCTGAACAAATTAAAAATATTTTCTCTTCAAATAATGATGTGCAGTGCATTAGCGCTGAGCAAATGAAATTATATGTTCAGAATTTATTATCGCCAATTGAAAAACGAAATGTTGAAAATCATTTATTAGAATGTGAATTTTGCAACGATGCAGTAGAAGGATTGAAGCAAAGTAATTTTCAAGAATATACAAAAGCACTTACCTCATTAAACAAAGAATTTAAACGCCGCAAACGAAACACAAGCCGTTTAAAAATATTATACAGCCCTTGGAAAGTAACAGCAGTGGCAGCTTCAGTATGTTTTTTATTAATAGGCACTGGCATTTATTTCGATTTATTTTTAAATACTCGTTTTCAAAAAGTTGCTCAAAACATTGAAAGCCTAAGCTCACAAATTGGGCAATTAACCAATTTAAATAAAAGTGAAAAAAAAGATACCGTTACTATTTTTAAAGAAACAATAGCAGAAAATAATAGCTTAAGTCAACCTACTGCAACTGATGATTTAACGCCACCAATTGTAGATGAGGAAGCATTGAAAATTGATTCCATGGAAAAATCAGTAGCCATTGCTGAAGATGTAACAAAAGGATTGGCTGATGACTACAAAAATACTGAATCAATTGCTTCGGCTGATATGGAAGATGATGCTATAAAATTGGTAAGCAAAAAACCAATGACTGAGAAAAAAATTAAAGCCGAATCAGAAACAGCTAAAGATGTTGTTGTAAAAACTGGGGCAACTCAAACATTTGCATCAACACCTAGTTCAGTAACAAACATTAGTGTTTCAAACTTTGATAAAAATGCAAGTGCTACTGAAAAAGCAGATGGACTAAATTTATTGAAAAATAAAAATTATACAAAAGCAATTTCAATTTTAAATGCCGCAGCGGTTAAAGAACCTCAAAATTTTGAAGTAAAATATTATTTAGGATTAAGCCACTATTTAGCAGGAAATTATATTGATGCAATAAAACAATTTGATTTTATAATGCTTAGCAACAATCAACAATGGTATGAAATAGCTCGATACCAAAAAGCTTTGGCTCATTTAAAAATAAATGATAACATCACTGCAAAAAATATATTGGAGCAAATTATTTCCGAAAACGGAAAATATGCCAACAACGCTAAAGAACTAATTGAAGGAATAAAATAATTAATATTCTTCTCTTTCACTTCCTTCATCCGTACCGAATTCATCACTTCCAAATTCATCATCGCCATTTTCATTTTCATCATTTGAATCATCTTTTTCTTCCCCTTCTTCACCCATATCATCTGCCTCACTTGCATCATAAATTTCCTCGGCTTCAAATCCTTCAACGTTTTTACCAATGATAGGTTCATTGCCATATTGCTTAGGAGCAATGCCTTCGGTTTTAGCAATACGTGGATACTCATCTTTTTTTGAATCTTCAACTACACCAAATAATTCAACCAAAAATGTCCACTCCATATCATAATCATACACATAAATAAATTTTTCATGGGGTGCGTCAATAAACTGAGCCATTGCCACTTTTGACATTTGCTTTTTTCCATCTTTTTTATTCAAACTTATCTCCTCACCCATTACCCAATTATCATTGCTTTTATAAAATGATGCTTCATGCTTATTATCAAAAGCAAATGCTTTTAAAATAGCAGAATGAAAATCTGAAAAAAGTTGAGATGGTTTAATTTCAATATCTCTATAAATGGTATCATCTTGTTCTAAAGCAACTCTGAATTTAAATACTGACATTCTTTTTAGGTTTGTGTTGTTGGTAATAATAACAAAGATAAAAAAGAATAAAAAACACAAAAATTTTATTCATCAAAAACTTAAATATTCTTCAAATAAAGTTTGTAAGTAAGCTTGCATATTTTTTTGCATTAACGTACTATCAATTTTATTTTTTGATTCAAAAAATGAACTATTAGATGATTTATTATAACTGAATTGTGAGCTATCACTAACAAATCCTCCACCTTCAGTAAAGCTGTAGTAAGCAAAATGTTGAGTGTAAGGATTAAATAAATTTTTACTCCAATTATAATCAGTTGCTGGTAATTTCACTTGATGCAATATGGTTGATACCACATCATTTTGGGAACAAACTTGATTGAAATTTTTACCATGATATTCGTTTTTAATTGCCCCACCCAATATTAATAATGGAATGTGAAAATGCTTGGCATCATAAAAATTCCAATTAAAAGGGGAATCATGACTATGGTCAGATATTAATACGAACAATGTATTTTTATACCAATTAGTTTTTTTTGCTTTATTAAAAAAATCATTCAAACAATTATCGGCATAATAAACTGAGTTCGAATAGTCATTTAAAGCTCCATATTTTTTAAATTTATTTTGCATTGGTGCATCAAAAGGTGAATGTGTACTCACAGTAAAAATTGTTGAAAAAAACGGATTAGGCACTTTATTCAAATGCTGATACCATTCATCGAGCATCAACGAATCATGAATTCCTAACGCCCCCGAGGGAAGGTTCGAAAAATCTTTTTGCTCCTTTATTTCATCAAAATTATTATAGTATAAATAGCTTTTTATATTACCATAAATTAACTGTCCGCCAAAATAAAATGAACTATGATATCCCAAATTTTTTAAGCTTTTATTGATACAATGCATCTTTGGATATTTTTCTTCATTTGCAATTATTGATGTAATAGGTTGAGCAGGATATGCACTTAAAACGGCCGGAATACCTTGGTCGCTGAGTGTGCCTGATGCATAGCAATTTGAAAATAAAACCCCTTCATTTTTAAGTTGTTCAAAATGTGGAGTAACACCTTTTAATCCGCCCAAACATTCTATCATATCTGCACTCCAACTTTCTAAAATAATGAAACAAATATTGGGTTGAGGATTATTCAAAATGGAAATAGATGTGTCTTTTTTTACTTGAAATAAATCATTGACGATTTTTTTTGCTTCTGACTTTTCTAAAAAAACATAAGGATTTTTATTCCCATTTTTCTTATTTTCAATATAGCTATGAACCAACCGCCAACAAGGGTTCACTGCTGTTTCGTTAATAAAATTATTGGTTGTAAAATATACTTCACTTTCATTAATTGGTATTTGTTGCAATCCTCCTCTTATTCCAATTACAATTAAAAAAACACCAACTAAAAAAACACCAACACTTTTAAAAATAGTATTGATGATTGAAGTTGGACCGATTGATGCCTTTTCATTTTTGTTATCAAATAATATTTTTTTTGCAAAATAAAATTGAAACCATGTTAGAAAAATAATTACTGCTACACCAATTATCCAATAAGAAATTGCTACTGATTTAAATATTTCTGTGGGATGACTAACGTGTGAAAATAATTTAAAGTGAATCTTAACGCCCATCTCACGATAAACAACAACATCAACCGCTGATAAAATATTTATGATAACAAGAATAATCAACAGATAAAATCGTTGAAAATTTGATAGCCATTTAGGTTGCAAATAATGAATGCTTAATCCAACAACAAAAGGTAATACTATTGCATAACAAGCCGTTGAAATATCTAATGGCAAAGGTTTGTACAACAATTTCACTATATCAAATATCTTATAATTCTGAAGGTGTAATGATGAATTAAAGACCAGAAAAAGAAATCTGTTGCAAGCAAATGCAACAAAAAAAATAAAGAATAGCGAAATTGTTTTTTTTATAAAATTGAACATAAACTAACTGCTATATACATCAATCAATCCATCAGGAATATTTATTTCCAGTTCTTTTTTCCGATGATAAATTTTAACAATGCTTTCATCATTGCAAGGCATCATTATTTCAATTGATGAATAATCAAAAACTAAAATTGTTTGCGAAGGCATTTGATAAATATCTTTCACAATACCTATCTCTCCTAAATTCAAATCAAATATTTTGTAGCCAATTATTTTTTCATCTACAATCGTTTCCGATTTTTCAATATCCGATTCTTTCATCCATACACTTAAACCGCTTAATTTAGCTGCCGCTTCACGGTTTTCTAATGAATCTAATTCTACAATTAAAGTATGATTGGTGAAATTTTTAACATTAATTACCATAAATGGCAGCGCCGTTTCAGGGCTTTTTCCAACTAAAATTGATTTCAATTTTACAGGTGTAATGGATGTATCAAAATGTAATTTTATTTCTCCATTTAATTTATGAGCTCCACCCATTTTTCCAGCCTTTACCCATTCAATTTGTTTTGCCATAAATATTATTGAAGTTTAAAAATTGAAAATATTGTGGTGCCATAATTTCTTTTTTTGAAGAAGTATTTATGGTTATCAAAATTGTGATTTGGATTATGTTCTAATACAAACCATCCATTTTCATTCAATACTTCAGCTTCAAATAATTTATCTGGAATGGTATTTAATGTTGGTAATGGATATGGTGGACCAGCAAAAATTAAATCAAATTTTTCAGTAGCATTTTGTAAGTACTTAAAAATATCCATTTTAAAAACATGGCAAGTTGCAGGAAGTTTTAATAATTCAAAGTTGCCTTTAATAAATTGAACTAACTTCGGGTCAATCTCTACAGTATGCATATATCTACAACCACGAGATGCAGTTTCATAACTAATGCTACCTGTGCCTCCGAATAAATCTAAAAAATGAATTTCTTCAAAATCAAATTCATTAATTAAGATATTAAATAAGCCTTCTTTTGCAATGTCAGTGGTTGGTCTAGCTGGCATTTTTTTCGGAGGTTGAAAAAACCTTCCTTTAAATTCTCCTCCAATTATTCGCATGCTATTATTCCTGATAAAGTTAAAAATCTGTTAGGCACCAATGCTCTAAATACGCCTTGATGTTTAAGCGCCGCTCTGCTTGTTAATTCAATTTGTTGAAAGAATTTACTAATAGTAGTATAGTATAATGATTGCTGAACTATTTCGCCACTAATTAATAATTTAGGTTGAATCATTTGATGTTGTTGAGTAGCCAACTGCAAAAAATAAACAATATCCTCGGGCGTTGTAATAGCATATGTGTTAAGCATTTTCAATTGTTTTTCCTGCCACAATGCTATATCAAAAGAATTGGAATGTATATTACACAAAATAGCTTCATCATTAACCTGCATCAATTCCTTAACTTGATGTGTAAGCCCCGTTAATGAATGTTTTAAATGAATATTACTACAGAATGATTGTAATGCTAAATTTATTTTACTGTTGATTTCGTAAATTAATTTTCCCCCTATTAAATCTACTTCATCAGTATTTTTCCAATTTGCCGATGATGTATGTATAGCCATTTCTTTAGGCAAAATCTGAAAATTAATATTTTGAAAGCAAACCGTAAATTTACTTACAGCCACTTCGCTAAGCCATGAAAGTTGTTTTCTTATAGCTTTAATATTTTCAGCATCAAAAAAACTTTCAGAGTGATTTAAAGAATAGTGCTCAAAAAAAATGGGTGCCGCATCATGTATTGGTGCACCTGCCAGATAAAAATTATTCCCATCAATTTCGGCAAATAATCGTAATCCTTTACTACGTGATTGTTCCCAATCAGGCGTATAAAATTTTTCGGATAATATGGGTTGATGTGCTGACATATTTAATTGCAAAGAAAATAAAAATTGGGTTATAAATTCTTTCAATCTTTCAAGAAAACTAATTTGGAGTTTCTACCTTTGAATGGACGGAAAAGTTAAGCCCCTTAAGCGCTAACTTTACAACATGACAAGAGAGAGAAAAACGTACAGCCGAGAATTTAGAATTAAAGCTGTATAACTAAGTAACGAAAGAGGAAGTTTATTGGCAGTAGCTCAAGAGCTCAACAATAAACGAAATACGTTAAAACGTTGGGAAAAAAAGTATGCATCAGGTAAACTAATAATGGGGGAGCAAAAGCCACCGAATCCATTAAAAGAAGAAAACAAACGATTGTGAAAAGCCTTCAAATGCAAGGCATTCAGCCATCGGAGCAATTGGTAACCAGTCTGATGAGAAAAGCTGAAATCAGAAGCATTATTCGCAGAAGATTTAAACAAACAACGGATTCAAAACATAAATATCCTGTTGTAGAAAATAAATTGAATCGTGAATTTTCGGTGAAAGAAAAGAATGAAGTTTGGGTATCAGACTTGACTTATGTAAGCACTAAAGAAGGTTGGGTTTATTTAACAACGGTGATAGATTTGCTACACAGAAAAGTGATTGGCTGGGCATTGAGCAGCACCATGATGGCTAAAGACACAAGTATCCCAGCATTTAAAATGGCTTTGAAAAACAGTTCGATAACAGCAGGTGAACAATTAATTTTTCATT
>JBDKJJ010000037.1:0-7640 GCA_039796635.1 Bacteroidota bacterium | reverse complement strand
TTATTTTTATAAATCTCAATAGTTTGAGGTTGATGATTAGTGAAATACAAAATTCTTCCGCCTTCTAATAAATTTTTTTTGTAAAAAGCTTTTTCCGTTAAAACACCATTTTCATTAAAATGGAAAAAACTATCTGTTTGTAAATTTTGAGAAAAGTGCTTTATAAATTCCTTATTGCCATTGGCATAAAAAGATTCATAAAGCCCATGTTTAATGCTATCGTTATGCAATTGTACTTCAAATCGCTCCATCAATTTTGTTGAATCATTATACCAATAAGTTTTTATGATTTTGGTGTTATTGTTTTTGCATGAACCAATAAGCAAAACTACAACAGTTAATAATTTCAACAGATTTCGCATATATTATTCTCCTTTAAATTGAGGTTTTCGTTTTTCGTTAAATGCTGCAATTCCTTCAGCATAATCAGCACTATAGCCAGCTATTTTCTGACAATAAGCTTCGTATTCAAGCATTGTATCTAAATCAGAATGAAATGATTTGTTCAACATTTTTTTCATCATACCAATTGCTTTAGTTGGTGCTGATGAATAATAATCAGTATATGCTTTTATAGTTTCATCCAATTGTTCCATCGGTACTACTTTATTTACCAAACCTAATTGCAAAGCTTCTGTTGCTGAAACTTTAGTTCCCATTGTACTCATTTCAAAAGCTTTTGTACTACCAACAATTCGTGGTAAAAAATACGATGAACCGCTATCTAACACTAATCCTACATTTACAAATACTTCAATCAAACTTGCATTTTCGGCTGCTACAATAATATCTGAAGCTATGGCTAAACTGCAACCAGCACCTGCTGCCACACCATTTAATCTGCAAATGATAGGCTTGGGCATATTTCGCATAGCTCTTACAATTGGATTATAACGCTTGTATAAAGATTCACTTAAATCACGTTTGCCTGTAACATCTTTGATGGCTTTTAAATCTTGTCCGCTGCAAAATGCTTTTCCTTTGCCGGTAAAAACAACTACTCTTACCAAAGCATCATTGGTAGCCATTTTCAAAGCATCTTGCAATTCAAAACTCATTTCATCGTTAAATGCATTAAATACATCTGGTCTGTTTAAAGTAATATGGGCAATGTTGTTTTCAACTTGATATACGATGGTGTTAAATTCTTTGTTACTCATTTTTTTTATGTTAGGTTGTGATAAAAAAAAATCCTAAATGCAAAATGCTTTAGGATTTTAAAATTGATTTATAAATTGTAAATTATTTGTGTTCAGCTTTAGCTTCTGTTTTTTCTTCAGCATGATCTTCACCTTTCTCTTCTTTTACTTCAGCTTTATCGTGTTCTTCTTCACATTTATCTTTCTTTTTACAACAAGCTTTTTCATCGCCTTCGTTGCAGCCACCACATTCACCTTCGCCAGCTTCAGCACCCCATAATTGTTGTTGAGCAATGTTTTCTATTTTTTGTTCTTCACATGTTTCACATTTTGCACAAATGCTGCAATGCTGACAATCTTGATTGCCAATTACAAAACGTAATATACAAGCAACAGTTATTACAAAAACAAATGCTAATGCAACCCTGAATTTGTAGTTTGTAGGTTGATTACTTTCAGGTGTGTTGTGATTTGAATGACTCATAATTTATTTTGATTTGATGCACAAAAATAATTTAAAACTATAAAGTTGGAAGTTTTTTTGGAGGAATATTTTTACAACATTTTACATTCCTACGTGAATATCTTTTAATCTACTCATAATTAATTATGAATCATTAACAGATAAAAATTCTTTCTTTGCGTATATACAGTCAAACTAATATTTATGAGTAAACAATTTGTAGCTTGTTTTCTGTTTGTAATGTTTTCCTTTACAGTATTTGCACAGAAACCAAAGGTTGAAAAATTTTCAACTAAGGATATGATAGAGTTGAATAAACAAGTGAAAAAATATTTATCAGATAATAATAAAGCATTAGCCGATGAATGGGAAAAAACAGTAGAAAAACCAAATGCATTATCTAATGATAAATTACATCAAGTGGCTGAAATTTGTAATTTGTTAGATGACTCAAAGTATCGAGCACCACAATTTATTCAATACTTTACAGCTGTAATTTCATTTGCATCTGTTAAAGGCGATGGAGCTCTTTTTACAAGATGGAATGACATGATTCCTGATGTAATTAAAAATCAAAAAAACGGAATCACACGTGATTACAATACGTTTATGATTTTTTCAAAATCATTTTTTTTAAATAACTATTTAAAAGATAACGGAAGTTTGATTTGGCAAGCACAAGCTGAATATGCTGATTTAGTATATGATAACGAACCTAAAGTGGTGTATAAGCATTGCAACTTGGTGGTTACAGGTATTGGCGATACTATGGCAATTAAAAATACTTCAGGTGAATGGTTGATTTTAAAAGAAAAATTTATTGGCAATGCAGGATTGATTGATTGGCAAAAGGCTTATGTAGATACCACTCAGGTGTATTGCACTTTTAAAAAATTTGTGTTAGATGCTAATAAAGCCGAATTGATTATTGATTCGGTAAAGCTTACGCATAAGCAATATTTAACAGCACCATTAATAGGGAAATTAACAGATAAAATTTCGAATAGAAAACCTGGAACACCTAATGGCAGCTATCCAAAGTTTGCATCATCAGGATATTATGAATTACAAGATATTTCAAAAGGAGTGAAGTTTAAAGGTGGGTTTGGAATTGCAGGTAATAGAGTAATTGGAACAGGTGTGAATGGTAAGCCAGCTATTGTGAATTTTTTTAATGCAAAAGATCAATTAGTGGCAACGGCTTCATCATTAGAATTTGTAATTAAAAAAGGTGAAGAAATAACATCGAACAATGCAATTGCTAAAATCATAATTGATAAAGATTCTATTTTTCATCCTGGTTGTCAATTACGTTTTTCAATTACTAACAGATTATTGAAATTAACTCGTGGCGATATGGGAATTTCAAAAATTGCATTTTTAGATTCCTATCATAAAACTGAAACTAATGCTGAGGCTGTGGTTTGGGCTATTGATAGTACAAAAATAAATTTTGTGATGATAGCTGCTGCTGGTAGAATTCCTGCCGCTTTTGAATCCTACAATTATTTTGAAAAAAATAGATTGGAAAAATATATGAATGTATCTGACTTTAACCCTCTCAATGTAATTGTAAGTTATTGCGAAAAAAATAAAGTAATGGAAGTAGATGCAGATGTAATTTCAAAACAAATGAATGCTAATTATGATGAAAATACTATCAAACGTACTTTATACAACTTAACTGAAGAAGGATTTATTTATTATAGTGAATATCGACATTTAGTAATATTAAAAGAGAAAGGTGCAACTTATGTAAAGGCGAATAAAAAATATGTTGATTACGATAATATCAAAATAAAATCAGAAAGTGAAAATGGAAGAGCGGCTCAAATTGATTTAACGAATAATAATATTCAAATACAAGGGATTAAACAATTTAATTTAAGCGATTCAAATCAGGTTACCATTTTTCCAAGTAAAGGAAACATAACCATGAAGAAGAATAGGGACATGGATTTTGGTGGTTCATTTTATGGTGGTCATGTTGATTTATTAGGAAGAGATTTTAAGTTTGATTATGCAAAATTTAAAATAGGTATTACAGCTGCTGATTCAATGATGATATATTTAGGAACTGGAAAAACTGATGCTGATGGTGTGCATGAACAACTAAGAAAAACTGGAACTTTTATTTGCGGCATTACCGGTGATTTGATGATAGATGCACCATTCAATAAATCGAACAGAGTAAAGCAACCTACTTATCCAAAATTGATTTGTACTAATAATACATTTGCTTATTATGATGATGAAAAAATACATCATCATGCTTATGATAAAAAGAAGTTTTACTTCAAACTCAATCCTTTTGAAATGGATAGTTTAAATACATTTACAAGAGAACAAGTTCATTTCCCTGGTATCATGAATTCAGGTGGTGTATTTCCTGAATTTGAAGAAACGCTTACACTTCAACCTGATTATTCATTAGGATTTAAAACCAATACGCCATCAACTGGTTTTCCTTTATATGCTGATAAAGGAAATTATGTTGGCGGAATTTCATTAAGCAATGCTGGTTTAGAAGGTTCAGGTGAATTTAGTTTTCAAGCAAGTAAACAAAAATCAACTCATATTTTATTTACACCTGATTCATTAAATGCTAAATCACAATCATTTAATCAAGATGCCACTACAAGCCCAGTTGAGTTTCCGGCTTCTACAAATACAAATGTATTTACACACTGGGAACCAGCTGCTGATAGAATGGAAGTGAAAATGGATACAACGCCATTTAATATGTTTGGAAATATTGCAAAGCATAAAGGTGGTTTGGTGATTTCATCAAAAGGAATGACAGGTTATGGAACTTTAGATTGGCCTGAAGCTACTATGAATAGTACTATGATGAAGTACGGAAAAATGAATGTGGTGGCTGATACATCAGGCATACAAATCAAAACATCAGATGGTAATATTGCTTTCAAAGCGCCTAACGTAAATAGCAAAATAGATTTTGAAAAGCGAAGCGGTGATTTTACATCTAACACAAAAGAATTGGCTTCCAATTTTGTTTATAATCAATACATCACTTCTATCAATCAATTTCATTGGGATATGGATAAAAAATTGTTAGATTTCATAAGCCCTCCAGGTGATACTGCTATTTTCTTATCGCAAAATGCTGAGCAAAAAGGATTGAAATTTGTGGGGCAAAATGCAAGATATAATTTGAATAATTTCATGTTGAATGTTACAGGCATTCCTTATATAAATAGTGGTGATTGCCGAGTAATGCCTGATAGTGGTCAGGTTTTTATTGAACCAAAAGCTGTGATGCAATTATTACATAAGGCAAAAATTGTTTCAGATTCATCACTTCAATATCATAAAATTTATGATGCAACAGTGAAAATATTTAGTAGGGATAATTTTTTATGTACTGATGCTAAATATGATTTTAATAGTAAGATTACGGGCAAGCAAGTAATATTAGTAGATACACTTACGATGGATGAATACAAAGGAAAAACAATGAGTGTGGGCTTTTCAAACATTAAAGAAGAAAACAACTTTGCATTAAATCCTAAAATGAATTTTAAAGGATACTTCAGATTTAATGCATCTGAACGTGACCCATCATTAGATGGTTTTGCAAGATTAAAATTAAAAAGTACAACTATTCCTACTGAATGGTTTACATTAAATTCGGTTATCAAGGCTGACTCAGGAACTTTTAATGTAATGAATGCAAAAAATGAAAAAGGTAATCCGATTTTCTTTGGAATTTTAAGAAGCACTTATGATTCAGTAGGTGTTTATCCTGCAATTTTTGCATCGGCAAGTTCACCAAATGATGCACAGATTTTTGTACCTCAAGGTACTTTAGAATACAATAGTCAAACTAACGATTTAACTTATGGATTGGGTACTAAAATACGTGGTGAAACAAACAGTGGTGATTTTGTGAGATTCAATGATAATACCAATAAAATGTATTGTGATGGAAAATTTAATTTAGGATATAATTATCCAGGAATTAAAATTGTAGCGGCTGGTAATGCTACTTACGATTTGAACCGAAACTCAATAGTGATGAATGCTGTGGTTGGTATTAAAATGGATTTCAATAAAGATTTATACAATATTTTGATTAAAGAACAAATTGATTTATTGGCTGATAAAGATGCAATTGATTACAAAAAGAATTTACCATTTTATGAAAAGGCTTTCAGTGAATATTTAACACCTAAAGAAGTAACCAAAGCTTTTAAAAATATTAAAGAACAAACGGATGAAGCCGCTGAAACACCTAAATTAGATTATCCAAAAAATACTCCGTTCAACATCACATTTACTGATGTGAAATTAATGTATGACCCTTTTACATCAAGCTGGAAAGGGAATTGCGCTGTTGGTATTTTAAATATGAATGAAACATTTTTTGGTAAAAAGATTTATGCATACATGGAGTTTGGTGGCAAACGTGGCGATGATTTTTTTAATATTTATTTTGAAGCCAGTGAAGCCGATTGGAATTGTTGGATGTATCGTGGTAGAGTGTTGAAGATGATAAGCAGCAATGATGCATTTAATGAAAATATAAATAAAATTGTAGCAGAAAAACGTAAGGTTACACCTGATGATAAAAAGCCAACTGAGTATTATACATTTCAAATTGGTAGCGATGTGCTTACCAAACAATTTAAAGAAAGATTAAAAACATTTAGATATTAAAAGCTTAGAAAATGAATTTAATAAATATATCCATTAAAATAGCTGATAGAGATTATCCTTTAAAAATAAAGGAAACAGATGAAACAAAAATCAGAAATGCGGCAGCTTATATCAATCGGCAATTAAAAGAATTGATGAATAAATATGATGGTAGAGATATGCAAGATTATATGGCAATGTATCTATTAATTCAGATGAATGAAAATTCATCATCACCAACGTCAATTGATGTAAGCTTCTCAGATTCATTATCTAAAATCAATAATGATTTAGATAATTTGTTGAAGGTATAAAGTTGTATTTACATAGTTCCGTCAAATTCAAAGGGCACTCATCACATCATCACCAAATGATGTTTAGTTTTTGATAGGATTATAAATTGGTGTAGGTATTTCGCAACCTGCTAAAGATGGATAACTTAAAATCATAATGAAAAATTTTATTAGCAACATCATTCTTTGACAAACTTTCCAACCCTTATGTTGCCTTTTGTATCTGTTGCTTTGATGAAATAAATTCCGTTGGATAAGGTTTCAATATTTATGATTAAATCCCCCTTGCCCCCTTGCAAAGGGGGAATAATACAAGTTCGTCCTAACAAATCAGTTACCTCTATTGTATTTACTACAAACTGATAACCGCTAACTATTAACTTATCTTTAGTTGGATTAGGATAAACACTCAACTTTCTGTTTTCTATTTCCGCAATCCCAACATCATCTAAATCAATCAAGCTTACATCATCCATGTAGTAATAACTTGCAATAGCTAAGTTTCTAATACTATCTACTAATTGATATTGAATTAATGAATCAGGTTTGAAATTACCAATACTTACAAATTGTTCGCCACCTTTTGCCACAAAAGTATCCATCAATAAAATCCAATGTTGAGTATCCGTTACCATTTGATTTATCTGTACTTGAGGTTTGTAATTATTAATTGGTAAGTAATTATGTGATGGTATCATGGTATCAGTAAATACAGCACTAAAACTATTGACACCAACAATTTTTCCTATATCAATTACATTTCCATCAATAGTATCAAACAATTGAACATACATGCTAAATTGATAATGATGGTTTGTAATTAATGGCTTGGTCAATTTCCCTTCTATAATTTCTCTTGTTGTTTGACTTCCACCCATTCCATGAAATAAATAAAAACCTCCAACGCAAACAGAATCAGAATGGGGGTAGATGTAATCGGAATGGTTGTTCATTGGGAAATCATTTCCTGTATACCAAAAACCATCTGGTGTTTCAGAAATTCTAATCCAATCTTTAACAATACAACCATCAAAAGGAATTGTTGTAAATGAGTCGCTAAAACTTATACTTTGTCCATTGAAACAA
>JBDKJJ010000036.1:0-4310 GCA_039796635.1 Bacteroidota bacterium | reverse complement strand
CAAACCATTTTAATTTCTGAAAAGATACTTTATTGAACTCTAATTCAACTTCATTTCTTTTTAAATTCAAAAATTCTTTTACCTCTGAAAATAGTTTTGCTTCAACCATATTAAACACATTGAATATTGATGGAATACTGCTAACAAGGAGCAATACAGCTATTAATAATATGGATAATTTTCGGAGCAAAAAAAGTTGAATTCGAGATTAATTTTAGTTGAACCTTGTAAATTTAGTATAAGATTTCATTAATTAGTATTTCTATTCAGATAATTTAATGGCTGAATTTATTTAGATAGATTACAATGGAATAAATGTAAAATTTACGCTAAAACACTTAGAATTAATCAATTATTAAAGATATACATTTGACCTGTTAACCTCAAAACCACCACCACATTGCTAACTATATTAATCACCGCTTATGCCGTAAATCCATATAAGGGTTCAGAAGATGGATTGGGTTGGAATTATGTTTTTCAAGCAGCAAAAAATAATAAAGTAATTGCTATCACTCGAAAAAATAATAGAGAGCATATTGAAAAATTTCAAAGCCTAAATCCGCAATGGAAAGGCATTTACAGCAATATGCAATTCCTCTATTTCGATTGGCCCAAGTGGTTAATCTTTTGGAAAAAAGGACCACTGTTGGCAATGATTTATTATTACTTCTGGCAATTGAACTTAATTTATTTTATTAAAAAGCAAAAGCTTCAATTTGATATAGTTCATAATCTGACTTTTGTAACTGATTGGGCGCCTTCTTTTTTATGGATGCTCCGAAAACCATTTGTATGGGGGCCTGTATCGCATCATGAAAAAATTCCGAAAGAATTTGTGTTACCAATTTATGGGGCAAAAGCTTTTTTGATGGATAGATATTTATGGTTGATTAAAAATTTATTTTGGAAACTTGACCCCTTTTTAAAACTTACCTCTAAAAATGCTGATGTGGTTATTTGTGCCAATTCATCTACCTTAAAAAGATTGCATTTAAAACCTTCTCAAGTATTTGATATGCGTTCAATAGCTTCTGAAAAGCCTGATTTATCAACTCCTACAAGCCATGATAAATTTTTAGTTTTTTCAGCAGGAAGATTTGTGCCGTTGAAAGGATTTGATATTACGTTAAGAGCATTTGCCAAATTTTATCATCAATTAAATGAAGATGAAAAAAAGAGAGTTGAGTTGAAAATTGTTGGTAAAGGACCTTTTGAAAATTTAATGAATCAAATAATTAAAGATGAAAAAATTGAAAGTGCTGTTGAAATAATTCAGTGGATTCAACAGCAAGAGATGGCAGATTTTTATAAAAAAAGCAGTGTGTTTCTATTTCCATCGCATGAAGGTGCTGGCGTTGTAGTAGCTGAAAGTATGAGTTATGCTGTGCCTGTATTATGCTTTAATAATTATGGCCCTGGAGTAATTACACCACCAAATTCTACTTTAAAAATTGATTATAAAACGTATGAAAAAAATGTGGATGAGTTTGCTGAAAAACTGATGCAATTATTTCGAGATAAAGATTATTTAAAAAAAGAAAAAGAAATGGCATTAAACTATTTTGATGAAACATTGGATTGGAATACAAGAGCAGAAAAACTCAACAAAATTTATAATTCATTAATTCCTTAAATCATGAAAAGCAAAACAGGTAAAAATAAATTAGTTGCTGTTCATTTATTAAATGATTATAGCGGCAGCCCTTTAATATTAAGCAATGTTTTGAAAGCTGCTGTGAAGGCCGGTTATCGAACACATTTATGTAGTTGCTTTTCAAAACAAAAAGGTTTTTTGAGTGATTTAGAAGGTGTAGTTAATCATCCGCAATCATATAAATGGAGTCCTAATAAATGGCTAACCTTAGCCTATTATTTATGGAATCAACTAAAACTTTTTTTACGATTAATAATTGTATTAAAGAAGAATGATTTGGTGTACATTAATTCTATACTTCCTTTTGGAGCTGCTTTTGCAGGAAAGGTCTGTAATTGTCATGTGATTTATCATGTTCATGAAGTATCAATTAAACCACCAACTTTAAAACGATTTTTATTATGGATGGTAGAGTGGTGTGCTGATGAATGTGTATATGTTTCGAATTTTTTGCAAGAACAAACTCATATTGAAACACCACATCAAGTTTTATATAATACACTTTCCGATGATTTTATTGCAAAAAGTAATCAAACAAAAGCAGCTGAAAAGTTTGATTCTTTAAAGCCATTTACAGTGATGATGGCATGCTCAATGAAAAAGTACAAAGGAGTTTTTGAATTTTTTAAAATTGCAGAAAACCTGCCTCAAATTTCATTTCAACTAATTTTAAATGCTAAAAAAGAGGAAATTGATTTGTTTTTTTTAGAGAAAAAAATTCCACAGAATGTAAAAATTTTTGAAGCTAATCCGAATCTTCATTCCCATTATTTTCAATCGGATATGGTTATGAACTTAAGTTTGCCAGATGAATGGTTGGAAACCTTTGGTATGACTATATTAGAAGCTATGCAATATGGCAAACCCGTTATTGTGCCTCATGTTGGCGGTGTAACTGAATTAGTAGAAAATAATTGGAACGGATTTAGAATTGACAGCCGCCAAACAGATGAAATTGTAAAAGCACTTCAATTATTAAGTACCGATAAAATGCTGTATCTAAAGTTTAGCGAAGCATCATTAAAAAAAGCGGCTGAGTTTTCAAATCAACATTTTGAAGAAAAGATAAACGCATTATTGTATAGATTTATCCCTTAATAAAATACGTGTTTTTACTTATTTCGTTTTGAATAATAGAAAGTAGATTTGAAACAAGAAAACAACCCAAACATTATGGAACAGAAAAAATTAGCTATCATTGGCACAGTTGGCGTACCAGCTTGTTATGGAGGATTTGAAACCTTAGCTGAGCATCTTTTAGATAACTTAAGTGATGAATATAAAATTTCAGTTTATTGCAGTGGTAAAAAATATCCTGCTGAAAAGCGCAAAGCTGAGCATAAAGGAGCTAAATTAATTTACTTACCATTTGATGCCAACGGCATTTCAAGTATAATTTACGATACAATTTCAATAATTCATGCCATGTTTACCGCTGATGTTTTAATGGTATTAGGCGTTGCAGGAGCATGGGTATTTCCATTCGTAAGATTATTCACCAATAAAAAAATAATTGTGTCAATTGATGGTATTGAATGGAAACGAAGCAAATGGAATAGAGTAGCAAGATGGTATTTATGGTGGGCTGAAGGTATTGCGGTTAGATTTTCACATGCTGATATTTCAGATAATGAATCCATTCAAGATTATACTGCCCGAAGATATGGTTCATTGAGCAATGTAATTGAATATGGTGCTGATCATACAATGAACGTGGCTATTACAAGTGAAGCTAAAAATGAATACGCTTTTTTAAATAATGATTATGCTTTCAAAGTTTGCCGAATTGAACCTGAAAATAATGTTCATGTGGTGATTGAGGCTTTTTCAAAATGTGAAATTCCATTGGTAATTGTTGGTAATTGGAACAATAGCGATTATGGTAAATCATTACGTAGTAAATATGCTTCTGCAAAACATATTCATTTGCTTGACCCAATTTATAATCAAGAAAAATTAGATATGCTTCGTGGCAATTGCAGTTTGTATATTCATGGACATAGTGCTGGCGGTACTAATCCGTCATTAGTGGAAGCAATGGCTTTAGGATTACCAATTTTTTCATTTGATGTAAGCTATAATAGAACAACAACTGAAAATAGAGCTAAATATTTTTCAAATGTTGATCAATTACTAAACCTATTAAATTCTACATCAAAAGAATCATTGATTGAAATGGGGAATTTGATGAAAAAAATTGCTGGTATAAGATATACTTGGAAAGTAGTATGTCGAAAGTATAATTTTTTAATTAGAACAGCACTAGAAACTAATGGTAAAAATTCTGTTGTGTCAGCTTATTCAAACCTACCAAAAGAAGATTTAGCACTATATAATTTAGAGCATTTGAAGTTTGCTGATATGTTTTATAATAGAAGAAAATCAGCATAAATAATCTTAACCTCAACAACCACTTTTAGTTATGATTAATAATTTTCAAGTTCAAACAATTGTAATTTTTATTTCAAGTTTTTTTATTAGCTTTTTAATAATTAAATTTTTTAGAAAGAATAGTTCAAAATTAGGATTAATTGATAAACCTAACCACCGCAAAGTGCATCTTACACCTACACCAGTAGTAGGAGGCATTTCAATTTTTATTTCATTTTTTTTAACTGCATTAATTGATAAAAGTGTTTTAAATCTAATTTAT
>JBDKJJ010000035.1:0-7791 GCA_039796635.1 Bacteroidota bacterium | reverse complement strand
AATTTCAGAGATACTGTATTTAGCCAAAGCCCATTGTACATTTTTTACACAACAGGTACTTATAAAGTGAAATTAACTACTACCAATATTTGTGGAGCTGATAATGATTCATTTGATATGTGCATCGATACAACGTTTACACCAATAATTTCTTGTAGCAATGATACTGGATGTTTTCCGTTTACTACAACTTTTCATTTGTTTCCTGGTGATACAAGTTTATGCTTTGCCAAGAATTTTCAATGGTTTGTAACATATCAAAACAATCAAACTAATTGCCCAAATAATGTAATCGGTCATGTTTATCAAGGTGGTACAAGTTCAACTTCTCAAAATCCAATAATTAAATTTGTAAAACCTGGAACTTATATAGTTTATGCAAGCGTACTATCAGGCTGTGGTTATTTAGCATCTACAGCAATTACAATTCAAGCTTTAAGCAAACCTATTCCTTTTATTTTAAACTCAGGGGTGGCTGATTGCGGTTCAATTACACAAACTTTTCATGATACTATTAGTAAGTTATGTAATCAAGCATTAGTAACTCAACAACTTTGGGAATTTGGAGGAGGAACTCCTGCAACATCTTTATTGTTGCAACCTACAGCCACTTTTAATACTCCAGGGGTTCATAAAATAAAATGTATTTTATCTAATTTTTGTGGATCTATTTATGATTCAATTTTTGATACAGTATTAGCCCAACCTTTGGTTAATGCAGGAAATGATTTTAGTATTTGCAAAGGAATTGGCGATACAATTAAAGCTTCTATTATTTCTAACGGTACCAATTTTAGTTATAGTTGGAATCCACATTTATGGATTAGTGGAGTGTCAAGTATTCGACCATTCGCTTATCCACCTTATGATACAACGTATGTGTTAACTGCTACTTATGGCAATAATTGTTTTGGTTCAGATACCGTAAATGTTCATGTAAATCCTACTCCTATACTTGTTGTTCAAAATATAAAACCAGCAATTTGTGAAGGTGATACTGCAATTATTTATGTTACTGGGGGAAGTAATTATACCTGGACAGGAAATAATTTATTGAATAATAATAACGATACTATTTATGCAACTCCAACTTCAACAAGTACTTATGTAGTATCATGTACAAATAATTTTAATTGCACTTCATCAGTTTCAACAATTGTAAATGTGAATCCAAAACCAATTGTTTTAGTTTCGCCAAGTGCAATAAATACAATTTGTTTGGGGAATAATATTACTATGATAGCATCAGGTGCTATTAACTACTCATGGTCACCAAATGTAGCATTATCAAATATTTCTGGCTCATCAACCGTTGCGTCTCCAGTTGTAAATTCTACCTACGTTTTAACTGGTACAAATAATTTAGGATGTAAAGACACTATTCATTTTTTAATCAATGTAAATGGAAATCAAAGCACTGGCGGATATGCAGTTCAAGATACAATTTGTGCAGGTGAATCAACATTGTTGATAGCATCAGGTTCAACAAGTTATTCGTGGGCACCACCATTTACTTTGAATAAATCAATTGGAGATACAGTACTTGCATCACCAATAACTACAACAACTTATTTATTAACTGGTGCACCACAATCTGGTTGCCCTGATACAGCTTTGGTAAAGGTATATGTTCATCCTTATTTAAATTTTAATGTTACACATTCCAATCCTGTAATTTGCAAAAATCAAACAGTTGATACAATTAATATTTCAGGAGGAAGCAATTATGTTTGGCAAAATCCAATCACAAATCTTCAATTCATTTCTGTTACAAATGTAATTGCGTCGCCAACAATTACTTCAACATATACTGTTACGGGTATAAATAATTTAGGATGCTCTATTAGTTCAGCAATAGCTGTAAGTGTTGACTCAGTGCCGCTTCCATCATTTTCACATAATTCAACAGTTTGCGTTAATTCGCCAGTAAATTTTGTAAATACAACTTCATCTGTTTTTAAATTTTTATGGAAATTTGGTGATGGTGATACCTCAACATTAATATCACCTATTCATATTTATAAAGCCACTGGCAAGTATCAAGTAAAATTAATTGCCCAAAATAATGCAGGCTGCATGGATTCAATTTTTGATTCAATTACAATTATGACATTGCCATCTTCATCATTTTTGGTTCAACCTAAAACTGGATGTGGACCACTAAGTGTTTCATTTAATAATACAAGCTCTAACCTGAATGCATCTTATAATTGGAGTTTGGGTAACGGAACTAATTTTAGCGGAACAGTTCCGCCGATTACAATTTATCCTTCGCCATTTAAAAATGATAGCATTTTTGTTGTGCAATTAATTGCTACCAATCAATGTGGCAATCAAATATCTTCCGATTCAATAATTGTGAAAGCCAAACCTACGGCTGATTTTGGATGTAATGTAATAGTTGGTTGTTCACCTTTAACAGTAACAATTGTAAATACATCGTTGGGTAGTAATCTAAATTCTTTGTGGAATTTTGGCGATGGCACTTCAAGTAGTTTATTCAATCCAACTTCTCATCAATTTATTTCAAACAATAAAGATTCAATTTATTTTGTTCAATTGATTGTATCAAATACTTGTGGAATTGATACTGTTGAAAAAGCAATAACTGTTAAAGCGAATACACTTTCATCAACAATTAATGTTAGCCCAACAACAGGGTGTGCACCTTTTACAACACAGTTCACATCATTTACTTCAGGAGCCACATCACTTTATTGGAATTTTGGAAACGGAAATTTTTCAACTCAACCTATAGTTCAGGAAACGTTTTTAAATGCAGGAACTTATCAGGTTTTTTTGTATTCAAATAATGGTTGTAGTTATGATACACAGCAGGTTTTAGTGTTTGTTAATCCTCCATTGAAAATTAAATTTACAGCAAGTAATTCAAACATTTGTGCAGGCAATTCAATTTTGTTTTCAAATACTACTAACGGACTTTCAAATATTCAATGGAATTTTGGAGATGGCAAATTCGGTACATCGTCAAATGAATTGCATCCTTACACAAATTCAGGAAATTATATTGTTACACTAATTGGCACATCATCCATGTATGGCTGCATTGATTCAGCAAAACAAAATATAATTGTGAATCCAACACCAGTAATATCAATCACTCCAAGCCAAATTATTATTTGTCAGCATCAAGTAATTCAATTTAATAATTCAAGCGCTAATACCAACTATCATAATTGGAATTTTGATGATGGAAATATGAGCAATCAATTTTCACCATCACATCAATTTACTTCAAGTGGTAATTTTAATGTTGTTTACATTGCTTCAAATATTTATAATTGTTTTGATACAAGTTATTTTTCAATTGTTGCGAATCCTGTTCCTGTAGCAAGTTTCAGCACTTCGCTTTCTGCACCATGTATATTACCATCTACACTTACTATTTTCAATTCTAGTATTGGTGCTAATAATTATTTATGGGATGACGCATTAGGAAACAATTCATCAAACACAAATCCAACATTTATTTATCAGCAGGGTGGTAATTTCAATATTCAATTAATTGCTTCGAATAATTTTAATTGTAGTGATACAATCATTAATTCAATTAATGTTACACAGCCCTTGCATGCAGGTTTTCAAACATTTCCACTAAGTGGTTGTATGCCTTTAGGTGTTTTATTTATTGATACATCATCGAACGCAAACTACCACCAATGGTATTTCGGCGATGGATTTACCTCACAAAATTTATCAATAAATCATACTTACATTAATACAGGAATTTATTCAATTACATTAAAGATTGAAGATGCTCAACATCTTTGCAAGGATAGTATTACAAAATCAAATTGGATAAATGTATTACAGAAACCAACTGCAATTTTTACTTACGAACCTTTGTTTACGCCAATTCCAGAAGTAGGCATTCATTTTCATAATCATTCAATAAATGCAAATAATTCAATTTGGAACTTTGGTGATGGCGTTGAAATTTCAACTACCGATACTTTAGTGAAACACAATTATAGTAAGTACGGAATTTATAACGTTATGCTAATTGCCATCCATTCAAATGGTTGTGCTGATACAACTTACCTTGAAGTGAAAACAGAATATTTGCAAAACTTAACCATGCCAAATGCAATGATGCCAATGGCTGGGGCAAGTGATGAAGTAAAAGTATTTAAACCAAAAGGCATTGGTATTAAAAAATACCACATTGAAATATTTTCAACTTGGGGCGAAAAAATTTGGGAATCAAGTGATTTGGATGAACATGGTTCACCAAAAGAATTTTGGGATGGAACTTATCAAGGAAATGATGCAACAAAAAAAGGAATGTTGATGCCTCAAGATGTATATGTATGGAAAGCAGAAGCTGTATTTGCAGATGAGAATATTTGGAAAGGAAACACTTATGATGGTGTAAAATTCAGTAATACAGGCACTATTTCGTTGTTGCGATAATAATAAAAATCCCGTAACACTTTGCTGCATTACGGGATTTTGAATTCACTAAAAACTTATAACTAAAAACTAGTAACTTTTTTATTTACTCATTTCAGCAAAATTTTTGAAGAAATAAGGAATCGTTTCAATGCCTTTATAATAATTGAAAACGTGATAGTGTTCGTTAGGGCTGTGTAATGCATCACTATCCAAACCAAATCCCATCAATACTGTTTTTAACCCTAATATACTTTCAAATAAAGCAACAATAGGAATACTTCCGCCACCACGAGTTGGTATAGGTGATTTGCCAAAAGTAGTTTCAATTGCTTTATGTGCAGCTTTATAAGCGATACTATCAGTAGGCGTAACAACAGGTTCGCCACCATGATGTTCTGTTACTTTTATTTGTACATACGATGGAGAAATTTTTTCAAAATGTGCTTTAAACATATCAGCAATTTTTCCTGATTGTTGATTCGGAACTAAACGCATTGAAATTTTTGCATAAGCCTTTGATGGTAAAACAGTTTTTGCACCTTCACCAGTATAGCCACTCCACATGCCGTTTACTTCAGCTGTTGGTCTTATACCAGTACGTTCAATAGTGCTGTAACCTTTTTCGCCCCACACATCATTGATTGATAAATCTTTTTTATACTCTTCAATGTTAAATGGTGTCTTTGCCATTTCTGCTCTTTCAGCTGGTGTTAATTCTAATACATCATCATAAAAACCAGGAATGGTAATATGATTATTTTCATCATGCAATGAAGCAATCATTTTTGCTAAAATTGTGGCAGGATTAGCCACAGCACCGCCATACACACCACTATGTAAATCTTTGTTAGGTCCTGTAACTTCTACTTCCATGTAGGCTAAACCACGTAAACCTGTTTCTAATGAAGGATTCTCCATGCTAATCATCGATGTATCTGAAACTAAAATTACGTCAGCTTTTAATTTTTCTTTATTGTCTTCTAAAAATTTACCTAAGTTGCTGCTACCTACTTCTTCTTCACCTTCAATCATAAATTTAATATTGCATGGCAATGAATTTGTTTTCATCATTGTTTCAAATGCTTTCACATGCATATAAAATTGCCCTTTGTCATCAGCACTTCCACGAGCATAAATTTTACCATCTTTAATCACAGGTTCAAAAGGTGGTGAGTGCCACAACTCAACAGGGTCAGCAGGTTGAACATCATAATGACCATAAACCAATACCGTTGGCAATGAAGCATCAATCATTTTTTCACCATATACAATTGGATGACCAGCAGTAGGACAAATTTCAACATTGTCAGCACCAGCTTCTACCATTCTTTGTTTTACAGCCTCAGCACATCTTGCTGTATCAGCATTATTTTCTGATTTGGCACTTACTGATGGAATGCGCAATAAATCTAATAATTCGTTTAGGAATCTTTCTTTGTTTTGTTCCTGATATTCTTTCCAAGCTTGCATAATGTTTTTGTTTTTAAATTGAGAAGCAAATGTAATTCTATAATTTTAATTTCGATTGCCAAAAAGCAAACTGCCGATTCTTACCATTGTTGAGCCATGTTTAATTGCTGATTTATAATCACTACTCATGCCCATTGATATTTGGTTGAATGAATTGGCTGATGAAAAATATTCTGACTTTAGCATTTCAAAAAATTGTTTTACTTCTATAAATTCTTTTTCAATCTTGGTTTCATCATCAGTATTGGTAGCCATTGCCATAATTCCTATTATCAAAATATTTTTAAAATTTTGTTGATGGATTTCTTTTACTAATTCTACTATTTCATTTTCAGATAAACCAAATTTTGTGTCTTCATCAGCAATATGCAATTGCAACAAGCAATTAATAATTCGATTATTTTTTGATGCTTGCTTATCAATTTCAATCAATAACTTCAAACTATCTACAGCATGAATGGTATGAACAAACGGTGCTATATATTTTACTTTATTGGATTGCAAATGACCTATAAAATGCCACTGAACATCAGCAGGTAAAAGTGGTTGTTTATCAACTAATTCTTGCACATAGTTTTCACCAAAAACTCTTTGCCCTACATCATATAATTCCAGAATATTCGAAACAGGTTTTGTTTTTGAAACCGCTATTAATTGTGCATTTGAAGCTTTAAGCTCAGATAATATAGAATTGTACTGCTGTAAATTTATCATGTGTTTTTCTATGAGTTAAATATAAAAAAGTATTTAATCGGTGTTTTTAAAATTCGTTTAATTGATAACTCACACTTCGTCCGCCACCGCTTGCTTTAAAAATTTTCAATTGTACTAATTCTTGTAAATCCCTTGTGGCTGTGGATTTAGAGGTTTTGTTGATGCTGCCATATTTTGTGGCATTCATGCCGCCTTCAAATCCATCAATGCCTTCATCTATCATTTTTTTTACAGCTTTCATCTGACGAGTATTTATTTTTCCTTTCCAATTTTCAAAAAAATGATGCTTGGCAATTGTAAATTTCATTTGCAAATCAGTTTCCTGCAAAGCTTCTTGCATTAACTCAACAAAATATTTTAGCCATTTGGTTATATCTAAACTCAATGAATTTTTTTGTAAACTGCTGTAATACAGTTTTTTATTTTTTTCTATTGCTGATGAAATACTTATTAATACTGGCTTTCCGGCACCTTGAGCTAACGCCTTTTCAATCAGCACTCTACCCATTCTACCATTTCCATCTTCAAACGGATGTATGCTTTCAAAATATAAATGTGCCACAGCAGCCCGAACAGTGCTGAATAAAATTGGATTTTTTCCTGTTGGCGAAGTGTCATTAAACCATTGCACAAATTGTTTCATTTCAGCCATAACTCTTTCGGATGGTGGTGCTTCAAAATGTATTTTTCGTTTGCCATAAGCCCCTGAAATTACTTGCATCGGCTCTTTGTGAGTTCGCCATTTTCCTACTGAAATATTTTTTTTATGTTCAAATAAAAGTTGATGCCACTCCAACAACATTTTTTGTGAAAGTGGTTCAGCAAATTGTGCTCTCATTTTTATCATGAGCTTACAAATGCCTTCTGCATTTTTATTTTGGATGGAAGTACTTTTAGGAACTAAACCCAGATTTTTTTTGATAGAAGAAAGCACATCTTTTCTGCTAAAAACTTCACCTTCTATTTTTGATGTTTTTAACGCTTCTTTTACCATCAAATCCAAAATAGTTTCAGCATTTATACCTTTAGGTAAAGTATGTAAAGCCCCATCATACTTGGCTTCCAGCTTGCTTATAGTCAAAAGTTGCTGATGCAAATCACTTACCTGAAAAGTGAAGTGAGGCCAATCTTTTTGTTCCCAATTATAACGTATCATGAGCCGATTAGATTATTTATTCGGCTCAAAAATAA
>JBDKJJ010000034.1:0-3016 GCA_039796635.1 Bacteroidota bacterium | reverse complement strand
ACTTTACCAATTAAGTCACATTTATCTTGTGGTAAAACACCAGCATCAAAATTGGTCAATGCGGCTGCTTTTTTCAATATTGCAAACGCACCAATAATTTCTTTCGGCATTTTATTAATATCAGTAGCTATTTTGAAATTATCTATTGAACGTTGAGTTTGAGCTCCCCAATATACTGTTGATGGTACTTCTACAATACCCATTGTGTCTTTTTCTTTTCTGAATTCCATACTTTTCGTTAAAATAAATTGTTAGTTAATAAAAATTGTGAGTGCAAAAATAGTCTATCATGAATAGATTTTAAGATTGATTTTTATCATTCTTTTAAAAATGATTTGTTTTAGAAATAATTCAGGTTTACTTTTATTGCAATCAATCATTTATAATATGAATAGCAATTTGATATTGGAATCGTTAAAAGAAAAAATGAAGTTGAAAAATGAGGTAGCTAAGCATACAGCTAACGACTTTTCAATTTTAAAACAAGCCTTACATGTTGTTTCAAAAGAGTTGACACAGAAAATTGGGAATCATCAAGAAGTTATTTCAAAGGAAAATGGAGCTTGGGAAATTGAAATAAAATTTGGTGGTGAAGTTTTAATTTTCAGTATGCATACTGATATTTTTAATTTTGATGATGAGCATTTTACTCATAAATTAGATTACGTAAAACAAGACAATACTCGTTCGTATTGCGGTGTGATAAAGGTTTATAATTTTTTGGCTGATTCTTTTAAATATAGCAGGAACAATGATTTAGGTTATTTAATTGCCCGAATTTTCATCAATAAAGAGAATCATTTTTTTGTTGAAGGTAAGCGTCAATTAGGCTTTCTATACAACGATTTTGAGAATGCAATTTTCGATGAAACAGCTATCAAAGCAGTGATAGAATCATGTTTGCTTTATGCCATTGAGTTTGATTTATTGGTTCCGCCATTTAATGAAGTAAAAGAAATAACGGTTTATCAAAAAGTAGAACAAATGGGCAATGCGGCAGTAATCACTGGCAAAAGATTAGGGTTTAACTATCAAGCTGATAGCGACACTTTTGGATAGTTTTTATTACAAAATATTACCCCTACTTTTCAATTATACATTGTTTATTGAATCGCTTCAATCATATCCTGAATGTACATTTTTGAATTTCTATCAGCACCTTTATACATACTTCACTTGTTTTAAAATCAAATCTCTGATTTGTTTTTCAAAGCAGCCTCGGTAACTAAATCAACTTTGGTGTTTAATTCTTTTTCCAAGAAATCTTTTAAGTCGAAAAAAGCCCAGCCCAAAGGGTTTTGCAGCTCCACTAAAATATCAATATCTGAATTTTCCTTTTGTTCGTTTCTTGCAAACGAACCAAAATAACCAATTTTATTTACAGCAAACTGACTTGCCAAAATTGGTATTAATGATTTGATTTTGTTTTCTATTTCAATGCTTGATTGCATGATTTCAAAAGTAAGATTTGTTTTTTGAAAGTATAAATGAATTTTAAACCAACTCCTTCATCTTCTCCATCACCTTCGCAATTCCATTCAAATCAACACCTCCGGCTGTTGCTAAAGATTTATTTCCACCGCCGCCACCTTTGATAAGTGGAGCAATATGTTCCTTGATAATTTTTCCTGCATCTAATGTAGAGTTGTCATTCACAGCAACTGTTACGCTTACTTTGCCGCTAATATTTGCAGCTAAACAAACCAAATAATTGCCTTCCATTTCAGTTTTGAATTCATGACACAATTTCTTCAATGCATCAGCACTGCTCACTTCTACGGTTTCAGTAATTAAAGTAGTGTTGTTGATGATTTGCTTTTTCTGCAACAATTCCTGACGTAAAACCACCAATTGTTTGGCTTCTAATTTTTCGATTTGCTTTTGTAATAGTACTTTTTCTTCTTGCACATTTTTTATCGCAGTGAAAATATCTTTCGGGTTTTTGAACTCCGCTTTGATGTCGTTCAATTGTTTTACTTGATTCATTAAATATGCTTCGGCTCTGCAACCAGCCAATGCTTCAATACGGCGAACGCCAGCAGCTACAGCACTTTCAGAAGTGATTTTAAAAATACTCAATTCGCCTGTACGCATCACATGTGTGCCTCCGCAAAGCTCGATAGAGAAATTTTCATCCATCACCACCACACGAACTACATCACCATATTTTTCACCAAACAAAGCCATAGCACCGAGTTTCATCGCTTCTTCTTTTGGCATTTCTTTAATTACAACAGGAATATTCTGACGAATTTTTCGGTTCACGATTTTTTCAATCTGCGCAATTTCTTCGTCAGTAACTTTTGCAAAATGACTAAAGTCAAAACGCAAATAATCATCGTTATTCAAACTTCCTTTTTGTGCTACATGCGTTCCTAAAACTTCTCTCAAAGCCGCTTGCATCAAATGTGTAACAGAATGATGACGAGTAATTTTTCTTCTTCGTGAAGCATCAATTTTAGCAATGACTTTGCCGCTTAAATCTTGCGGAATTTCTTCGGTGAAATGAATAATTAAGTCATTTTCTTTTTTTGTATCTATCACTTTGATGAGTTCACCATCAAAATTCAAAATGCCTGTATCGCCCACCTGACCGCCACTTTCAGCATAGAAAGGCGTTACATCCAACACGATTTGATACAACTCTTTATCTTTCTGTTTTACTTTTCTGTATTTCAAAACTGATGATTCTGTTTCCAAAATTTCATAACCCACAAACTTCACAGCACCATCTTTAAATACTTGCCAGTCGCCAGTTTCAGTAGCTGCGGCTTTTCTGCTTCGAGCTTTTTGCTGAGCCATTTCAGCATTGAAGCCTTCTTCATCAACAGTATAATTTTTTTCAGAAGCAATCAATCGGGTTAAATCAAATGGAAAACCATAGGTATCATATAGTTCAAAAGCGTCATTGCCACGAATGCTCGAGTTATTTTCCGCAAATAAAATTTCCAATCTTTTCAAACCACTATCTAATGTTCTTAAAAATCCATTTTCCTCTTCACGAATCACTTGCGCA
>JBDKJJ010000033.1:0-9239 GCA_039796635.1 Bacteroidota bacterium | reverse complement strand
CAATCGGCTTAGGAAAAACACATTTAGCTCATGCTATTGGTAATCAAATTAAAAATACGCATGCTAATAAAACTGTGTTATATGTGCAAATTGAAAAATTTGCCAATCAGTTTATTGATGCCATGAAAAACGGTCACATCAATGATTTTATTCATTTCTATCAGTTGATAGATGTATTAATTGTTGATGATATTCAGTTCTTAGCAGGCAAACCAAAAATTCAAGAAATCTTTTTTACAATATTTAATCATCTTCATCAAAATTCAAAACAAGTAATTTTAACTTGTGACCGACCAATTAAAGATTTGCAAGATGTTGAAGAAAGATTATTAAGTAGATTTAAATGGGGCTTGAGTGCTGATTTACAAGTGCCCGATTTTGAAACTCGAATTGCCATTTTAGAAAAGAAAATGTATGCTGATGGTATTGAATTAAGTAGAGATGTAGTTGAGTTTGTAGCATTTAATATCAATACTAATGTTCGTGAATTAGAAGGTGCTTTAACTTCATTGTTAGCCCAATCAGTTTTGAATAAAAAAGAAATTGATGTTGAGTTAGCTAAAAAAATTGTGAAGAATTTTGTGAAGAGCGTAAGCCGTGAAGTAAGTATTGAATTTATTCAAAAAACGGTTTGCGAATTTTATCAAATACCTTACGATAAATTAAAAGAAAAAACACGTAAACGTCATGTAGTACAAGCTCGTCAGTTGAGTATGTATTTAGCTAAAAATTTTACTAAAAATTCTTTGAAATCAATTGGCAAACATTTTGGCGGACGTGATCATAGTACAGTAATTCATAGCTGTCAAGCGGTTCAAAATTTAATTGAAACAGAACAAGTTTTTAAAGATGAAGTATTGGAATTAGAAAAGAAAATATCAATGAGTTTATAAACAAAAAAAGCAATCAGAAATGGTTGCTTTTTTATTTTTATTACTTCAAATAATAAATTAACATAAATTAGAAGCCTTGATACTATTTTTAGATAACTACGATTCATTCACTTACATTTTAGTTGATTATTTCAAGCAACTAAAATTGAATATTGTTGTAAAGCGTAATGATGAAATATCAATTGAAGAAATAAAATTATTACATCCTCAAGCAATTGTTTTAGGTCCTGGCCCCAATGCGCCAAAGGATAGCGGTATAATGATGGAAGTAATCAAACAATATTATTTGCAATTACCCATTTTAGGAATTTGTTTAGGACATCAAGCCATTGGTGAATTTTTTAATTGCACCTTAATAAAAGCTAATGAACCAAGGCATGGCAAAACATCATTGTTGATTCATCATCAACATAATGTTTTCGGTAACTTACCTGATGCATTTAATGTGATGCGTTATCATTCATTGATTTTAGAAAATATAAATGTCAATGAACTTGAAATCATTGCATCAACCAAAGCCAACGAAGTTATGGCAATTGCACACAAAAAATTACCCATTATCGGTTTTCAATTTCATCCTGAATCAATACTGACTGAATATGGAATTGAATTATTAACCAATTGGAAAAATCAGTATCTAAAAAATATTTAAGAAGCATTTCAAAAAAAACTTTACATTAGATAAAATTTTTAACCATGCGCAAAGCCGAATTATTTCAATCCATTAGCGAAAAAACTGGTATCCCCAAAGTTGATGTAATAATTACTGTTGAAGCTTTTTTTAAAGAAGTAAAAGATTCATTAAAAGATGGTGAACCAATATTTGTTCGTGGGTTCGGAAGTTTTGTTTTGCAAAAACGTGCTGCAAAAGTTGGTAGAATTGTGAAGAAAAATATTGAAGTTCAAATTCCTGAACATCATATTCCAAAATTTAAACCTGCCAAAGAATTTCTGCAAGAGATTAAAAAAATTAATTTTGCAGAAAAAAAATAACATTGAAATTCAAACCATTTTATTTAATCGCTTTAGGGGTTGCTTTAATAACCGCTATGTTTATTTTAGGAAAAACTAAAGGCCCTGAAAAAATAACTGTTGATGAAGGACACACCAATAATCCGCAAAAACCTGTTACTGAAACAAAAATTAATTTTACAGTTTTTATCAATGAAGCTAAAAAGCATATTGATGAAAATAAAGTAAAATTAATTGATAGCTTTGAACATCAATTATTAGATGCTACTGATGAATCAAAAAAAATAGAACTAACACAAAAGTTAGTTGATGCATGGAAAAATGCTGGCAGTAAAATTATTACCGCTGAATATTCAAGGCAATTGGCTGAACTTACCCACTCACCTAAGGATTATGCTTTAGCAGGAGATTTATTAGTAACTGCTTTTGAAACAGCAGCTGATACAAACCTAAGCAAACAATTAGTTGATGCGGCTTTCGGTACTTTACAAAAGGCAATTGAGTTAGATACTAATAACATTGATAATAAGGTAAATATGGCTGCTTGCTTAATGGAAGGCAGAAATCAAATCATGGATGGAGTGCCTATTTTACTCGAAATTGTAAAAAAATCGCCTAATCATTTGAAAGCTAATTTTATTTTAGCTAAATTTGCAGTCGTTTCAGGGCAGTATGATAAAGCGATTACAAGATTAGAGAAGTTGATATCCAATAATCCTACATACACCGATGCTTATTTGGTACTTGCAAATGCTTATGCTTCAAAAGGCGAAGCTTCAAAAGCAAAAGCTACATTGCAAAAATGCCAACAGCATACAACGGATACCCAGATAAAATCTGAGGTAGATAAATTAATAAAACAATTTAACTAAACTATTAAGCTTTTTAAAAAGCTAACGGTATTGTTTTCGAAAAATATTTTTTAACAATTAACTAAAGACATCAACAGATTATGCCTTGCGGAAAGAAAAGAAAACGTCACAAAATTGCAACTCACAAACGTAAAAAGCGTTTACGCAAAAATCGTCATAAAAAGAAATAAGTAATTTTACTTTTTAACATTATTGATTCAATTTTTACCGCTGTTGTAAACAAACTAATTTTAGTTTATAGCAGCGGTAATTCTTGTTTTACTTTACTATAATTTTCTTTCATTAAGCTTAAGCATATTTATTGTGTTTTTAATTTGATGCATAATGTCAATATTATGTTATCAATAAAAAAAGAATTTGGAATTGAATAAAGAACTAATTGTAAATGTTGACGCCAATGGTGTTGAGATTGCATTGTTGGAAGATAAGAAATTGATTGAGTTTCATCGCGAAAAAACTGACAATCAATTTAATGTTGGAGATATCTATTTAGGCAAAGTCACCAAGCTTATGCCTAGCTTAAATGCTGCATTTGTAGAAGTAGGGCATGAGAAAGAGGCATTTTTACACTACACGGATTTAGGTCCTAATGTAAGGTCGTTAATGAAGTTTACTAACTCGGTAATTAACGGTCAAGATTTAAAAAATTTAAATGGATTTAATCTTGAAGCTGAAATTGTAAAAACAGGTAAAATAAATCAAGTTTTACAATCAAAGCAACCTGTTTTGGTTCAAATATTAAAAGAGCCAATTAATACAAAAGGCCCAAGATTAAACGCTGAAATATCATTGCCAGGCAGATTTTTAGTGCTTACTCCTTTTACTAATCATGTATCTATTTCAAAAAAAATTGCTACTCGTGAAGAACGTCAAAGATTAACCAATATCATAGATAGCATTCGACCTGAAAATTTTGGAGTAATCTTAAGAACAGCTGCAGAGAATAAAAATACTGCTGAATTGCATCAAGATATGCTGCAATTAATGTCGAAATGGGAAGCGATGGTAGCTGAACTGAAATCAGCCACTCCTCCTAAAAAAGTAGCAAGTGAGTTAGATAAAACAAGCTCAATTTTAAGGGATTTATTAAATGATAGTTTTAATAGAATTGTTGTTAATGATAAAACTGTTCAACAAGACATTAAAGCATATATTAGCAGAATAGCTCCAGGTAAAGAAAATATTGTGCATTTACATAATGCTGGGATGAGTATTTTCGATGCTAATGGAATAACAGTTCAAATTAAGGCATCGTTCGGCAAACAAGTTTCATTGCCAAGTGGCGGCTCATTAATTATTGAGAAAACTGAAGCTTTACATGTTATTGATGTGAATAGTGGTCATAATATGGGTTCAGGAAATAAAGACCATGAAGAAAATTTATTAAAATTAAATACTGAAGCAGCTATTGAAATTGCCCGTCAATTAAGGCTTCGTGATATGGGTGGCATCATTATTATTGATTTTATTGATATGCGTAATCCTAAAAGTAGGGTTACTCTTTTCAATACAATTCGAGATGCCATGAAAAGTGATAGAGCAAAACATACTATTTTGCCGCCTAGTAAATTTGGTGTAATGCAATTAACTCGTCAGAGGGTTAGACCCGAAATTGAAATAGTAACTACTGAAGTTTGCCCAACTTGCCATGGTTCAGGAAAAATTAGCGCAAGCATTTTAATAATTGATGAAATTGAAAAATCATTACATAATTTATTGGTTCATCAAAATCATTCAAAAATTAATTTGGTTGTACATCCATTTGTTGAAAGCTATTTGAAACGAGGATTTATTAGTAAAAATTGGCAATGGGTAATGAAGTATAAGAAAATGATAAATATTCTTTCAGACGCTAATTTGCCACTTACCTCATTTAAGCTATTAGATAAGAGTAAAGAGGAAATATCAATATAATTTTTTGTTTTCAATTTAATATTTAAGATAAATTAATTTGTAAGTTTGATATGAAATCAACTTAAACCAATTTGCCATTTCTTTTCAAAATATACTGTATGATGATGTTGCATTACTCTGGTAGTGTACCTTCGCAGTTTGTGTACAATAACCTATACCCAATCAATTATTTTCATTCACCTTTAAAAAATGAAATTGATTTAGCTGGCAATTTTGGTGAATTGCGTCCGAATCATTTTCATAGTGGTTGGGATATTAAAACCGATAATCAAATTGGTTATACTGTAAGTGCCTCACAAATGGGATTTGTTTCCAGAATAAAACTATCAAAAAAAGGATATGGTTTGGCAGTATATATTACTCATCCAAATGGATTTACAACCGTATATGCGCATTTAAGCAAACTTAGCGACAAACTAAATTATTATCTAACAAACGAACAAAAAAAGCAAAATAAAACTGAAATTGATTTTAAATTAAAAGTAAATCAATTAAAAGTGAAATGTGATGAATTTATTGCTGAAAGCGGTAATTCAGGCAGTAGTGAGGCTCCGCATCTTCATTTTGAAATACGTGATGCTTTTACTGAAGAGGCTATTAATCCTGCTTTTTTTGGGTTGAAAATTAATGATGACATAACACCTATAATCAAAAAAATTGGTGTTTATTCGTATTCGAAAAAATCCGAAAATCAAAAACTAAGGGCTATAAATATTTCAGCAAATAAAAATGAAAAAATAAGCCGTAAAATTATTGTTACAGATTCAATTATTAGTTTTGCAATTAATGGATTTGATAAACAGAAATCAAAAAGTAAAAGTGAGTTAGGGTTTACATCAATTGAACTTTTTCACCGCAAAAAAAATATTTCAAAAATTTATTTTGATAGATTGATTTTTGCAGAAAACAAAACAATTAATAATATGATTGATACCTTTCAACAAACAAAACAAAATCTTGATTGGTATAAGCTATTTTTACCTGAGCAAAATATTTCAACATTTTACAAGAACAAAGGCAATGGTATTATTGTTCTTAAAAAAAATGAAGTTGAAGATTTTGAAATTGTGGTTTATGATTTCAAAAACAATTCAAGTAAATTGATTTTTTCAGTTGAATATAAAACAAAAAATTAAATGAAGAACATTGCCGAATTAAAGCATCGTTTGATTGCTTATTTAGTAAATCCAGTTCTTAAAAAAATTATAAAATCGCAAATGACTAAACTTAAAATAGGAAAACCAGCTCCAGATTTTTCAAGTACTGACCAACATGGGAATACAATTAAATTGAGTGATTTTAACGGAAAAAAAGTTGTTTTATATTTTTATCCTAAAGATGATACTCCAGGGTGTACAGCTCAAGCATGCAATTTAAGAGATAACTATGATACGTTGATGAAAAAAGGGTATGTAGTTTTAGGGGTTAGCCGAGATACTGCTAAATCGCATAGTAGGTTTATAAAAAAATATGAATTGCCATTCAGTTTAGTAGTTGATGCTGACTTGAAAATAAATAGGATGTATGATGTATGGGGTGAAAAAATGATGTTTGGTAGAAAATATTTAGGAACCATCAGAACCACTTTTGTTATCAATGAAAAAGGAATTATAGATGAAATAATTTCAGATATTGATACTGAAAATCATTCAGCTCAAATTCTAAAATAAATTTTTCAAATTAAAAATAATTTGTAGTTTTAACACCAATTAAAAATTAAAAAAATGATTAAAAAAATTACGCTTCTTTCTGCATTAGCAATTTCAGCTATTATTGCTCTTGATGGTCAATTTAATTTAGCAGTGTCTGATTCAAATGGTGCATCTATGCCTGCTTCGGGTGATCCTGCTTCTTCAGGTGCAACTTGTAATCAATCAGGTTGTCATACTGGCGGTCCATCTTTCACACCAACACCAGATGCAATTGTAATTAAAGATGCTACAAACACAAATGTTGTAACTTCATATAATCCAGGAACTGCATACAAAGTAAATGTAAAATTAACTTCTCCAAGTACAACCGGTGGTTTTCAATTAACAGTTGAAGATGCAGCAAATGCTCATCAAGGTACATTAACCGCAGGAAGCGATACTAGATTACGACCTAATGCAAATTTTATTACTCATAAATTTTCGGCAATGGGTGCAGCTACAAAAACATGGACTTTTGATTGGACAGCTCCAGCAGCTTCAAGTGGCACTTTAACTTTTTATGCAGCACTTAACAAAGCTGATGGAAATGGTGGAACTGGATTTGATACCATAGGTAAAACTTCTGTAATATTAACTGATGCTACTACTGGAATTAATAATGTAGTTTCAAATGCTTTGTTTGTTTCACCTAATCCTGCTTCAACAAGTATTTATGTTCATGCAATGAATTTAAGTTCAAATAACACGGTTTCGGTTTATTCAATTACTGGTGAATTAATGTTGAATGAAAAATTAAATTCAAATCATCAAATTGATATTTCAAATTTGAATAAAGGAGTTTATTTAGTTCAAGTTTCAAATTCAAATCAAACATTTGTTAAAAAGTTTATTAAAGAATAAATAATTTCTATTTCAATCAAAAGGCTTCCTACTATTTAGTTGGAAGCCTTTTTTGTTTAAAAACAAACGCATTTTTAAAGATTAAAAGAATAAAATAATACTTTTGCACCCATTATAAAATCAAATAATAAAAATGAACAACGGAGCTATATCAAAATTTATGGAGCATCATTATCGCCACTTTAATGCAGCAGCGATGATGGATGCAGCAAAAGGCTATGTAACACATCTTGAGGAAGGCGGAAAAATGATGATAACTTTGGCAGGAGCTATGAGTACTGCTGAATTGGGTTTGTCATTAGCTGAAATGATTCGACAAGATAAAGTAGCAATAATAAGCTGTACTGGAGCAAACTTAGAAGAAGATATTATGAATCTTGTTGCACATTCACATTATAAACGTGTACCTAATTATCGTGATTTATCACCACAAGAAGAATGGGATTTATTAGAGAATCATTATAATAGAGTTACCGATACTTGCATACCTGAAGAAGAAGCATTTCGTCGTTTACAAAAACATATTCATGCAATATGGAAAGATGCAGATGAAAAAGGGGAGCGATATTTTCCGCATGAGTTTATGTATAAAATGTTGTTGAGTGGAGTGTTGGAACAATATTATGAAATTGATCCAAAAAATAGTTGGATGCTAGCGGCTGCACAAAAAAATATTCCAATTGTAGTACCAGGTTGGGAAGATAGCACGATGGGAAATATTTTTGCATCGTATGTTATTAAAAACGAATTGAAAGCTAGTACTATGAAAAGTGGTATTGAATACATGGCATGGTTGGCAGATTGGTACACAAAAAATAGTGGTGGAAAAGGAGTAGGATTTTTTCAAATAGGTGGCGGTATTGCAGGTGATTTTCCTATTTGTGTAGTACCAATGTTATATCAAGATATGGAAATGCATGATGTACCATTTTGGAGTTATTTTTGTCAAATAAGTGATAGCACCACTTCTTACGGTTCATATAGCGGCGCTGTACCCAATGAAAAAATTACTTGGGGTAAGTTAGATATTCATACACCTAAATTTATTGTGGAAAGTGATGCTACAATAGTTGCACCACTGATGTTTGCTTGGATTTTGGGTTGGTAATATTTCTTCAAAATAACTTAGGATTGAAAGGCTATCAAAAATAGATAGCCTTTTTTTTATGAAAAAAACTATGGAAACTTTGAAACTAAAAAAAGTTTCCATAGTTTTGTACCCGATTTATTAAAACACAATGAGCGAAGAAATAAAATTAAAAATCATTCAAGCATCTTATCAGCTTTTTCATCGATTGGGCATTAGATCAATTACTATGGATGATATTGCCCGTGAATTGGGTATGAGTAAAAAAACTTTGTATCAGCATTTTGCAGATAAAGATGAGATTGTAAAGCAAGCTATTCAAGCACATATTTTACTAATTCAACGAACGATGAATGAAGTGAAAAAGCAATCCAAAGACGCTATTCAGGAAATAATGATGACAAGCGAACGAATGAGTGAATTTATTAGAGGAATGAATCCTACAGCTTTTCATGATATGAAAAAATATTACCCTGAGGCAATGAAAATATTTGAAGAACACCAACAAAAATACTTTTATTCTGTTTTAGAATCGAATATAAAATGGGGAATTGCTGAAGGTTTGTATAGAAAAGATATTGATATTGAGATTACAGCTTACAAAAGAATGCATGAAGTAGAATCGGGTTGTAATCCTGAAATATTCCCGATAAAAAAATTCAATATTGAAACTATTCAAAAGTGTTTGCTTGATCAATTTATGCATAGCATCTGCACTTTAAAAGGTCACAAACTAATTAACAAATACAAAAACATTGACGAAAACTAAAATCTATAAATATGAATAGGAATTTAAAAATGAAACAAACAAAAAGGCGATGGTTGGTAGTAGCATCAGTGATTGCAATTTGCAATTTGCAATTTGTTGGTAAAGCCAATGCGCAATCTGCCTTCACCTTGCAACAAGCTATTGAATTTGCTTATAAAAATTCATCAACAGTAAAAAATG
>JBDKJJ010000032.1:0-2960 GCA_039796635.1 Bacteroidota bacterium | reverse complement strand
CTCCAACATATGCAGAGTTTCTAACTGTAAATGCAGCTGCCCCAGCTCTTCCAGAAGGCATTGATGTTTTTTGAGTCCATTTATAACTCACCTGTGCTAAACTTTGGTTGTCAACAAAAATTGAAACCAATAGTAATAAAGTTAAACTGAGAAATGTTTTTTTCATGATGTATGATTTTTAGTTATTGTAAAATTAGAATTTTTTTTTATTTATTTCAATTTTAATTTTATTCCAATAATTTACCACCTCCATTAAGCTAAAAATTAGCTTCAAAAATCTATCTTTGCGCCCGAATGAAAAATATACGAAATTTTTGCATTATTGCACACATTGACCATGGTAAAAGTACCTTGGCAGATAGATTATTAGAAACTACCAAAACCGTGAGTCAACGTGAAATGCAGGCTCAAGTTTTAGATGATATGGATTTGGAAAAAGAACGTGGCATCACTATTAAAAGCCATGCTATTCAAATGGATTTGGTTTTGAAAGGTGAAAAATATGTTTTAAATCTTATTGATACGCCTGGTCATGTTGATTTTAGTTATGAAGTAAGCCGTGCTATTGCAGCCTGCGAAGGCGCATTGTTGTTGGTTGATGCCACTCAAGGTATTCAGGCGCAAACTATTAGCAATTTGTATTTAGCTATGGATAGCGGATTAGAAATCATTCCTGTTATCAATAAAATTGATATGGATGGTGCCATGATTGAAGAAGTGAAAGACCAAATTGTTGATTTAATTGGTTGTGAAAGAGATTTCATCATGACTGCAAGTGGTAAAACAGGTTTGGGCGTTCCTGAAATTTTAGAAGCTATTGTGGCTCGTATTCCTGCACCTAAAGGTGATTCAGAAGCACCTTTACAAGCATTGATTTTTGACTCAGTATTTAATTCTTTCCGTGGAATTATAGCGTATTTTAAAATCATGAATGGTACTTTGAAAAAAGGCGATAAAGTGAAATTTGTAAATACTGATATGGAATATTTTTGTGATGAAGTAGGGGTATTACGAATGAAACTTTCACCTCAACAACAGCTTAGTGCAGGTGATGTAGGATATATTATTACTGGAATTAAAGATTCAAGAGAAGTAAAAGTTGGTGATACGATTACAGTTGTAAATAACCCATGTGAAAAAGGAATTGATGGTTTTGAAAATGTGAAACCAATGGTGTTTGCTGGTGTATATCCAATTGATACAGATGATTATCAAGAATTACGTGAAAGCATTGATAAATTAAGATTGAATGATGCTTCATTAACCTACGAACCTGAAAGTAGTGCTGCGTTAGGATTTGGTTTTCGTTGTGGTTTTTTAGGATTATTACACATGGAAATTGTGCAAGAAAGATTGGAACGTGAATTCAATATGAGTGTGATTACCACCATCCCGAATGTATCTTATAAATCATATACAAGTGATGGAAAATTACATATTGTAAATAATCCAAGTGAATTTCCTGACCCAAGTAAATTAGATTATTGTGAAGAGCCTTATATCAAGGCTTCTATCATTAGTAAGCCTGAATATATTGGTGGAATCATGAAATTGTGTATGGAAAAACGTGGGGTAATTGTTAACCAAACGTATTTAACACCTACACGAATTGAAATGATTTTTGAAATGCCAATGGCTGAAATCGTATTTGATTTTTATGATAAATTAAAATCATTGAGTCGTGGCTATGCATCGTTTGATTATCATCCAATTGATTATCGTCAGGCTGATATTGTAAAAATGGATTTGAAATTAAATGGCGACCCTGTTGACCCATTATCAGCATTAATACATCATTCAAGAGCGCATGATTTTGGTAAACAAATTTGTGAGAAATTAAAAGAATTATTGCCTCGTCAGCAGTTTCAAATTGCAATTCAAGCAGCTATTGGGGCTAAAATTATTGCTCGTGAAACCATTTCGGCAATTCGTAAAGATGTAACAGCTAAATGTTATGGTGGTGATATTTCACGTAAACGTAAATTATTAGAAAAACAAAAAGAAGGTAAGAAGAAAATGAAACAGATTGGTTCGGTTGAAGTACCACAATCTGCATTCATGGCGGTATTGAAGTTGGATTAAATAACAAAGGTTATTAGTTAATTGTTTTTTGTTACTAGTAATACATTAATATTTAGTAGTTTTTTTTAATCATCAATCATACTTTATAAATCATCAATAATGAATTTACTCGACGGAAAATATTTATCAGCACAAATTAAAGAAGAAATCAAATTGCAAATTGATGGTTTGAAATCTGAAGGTAAAAGAGTGCCTAATTTAGTTGCTGTAATTGTTGGTGAAAATCCTGCATCGCAAACTTATGTAGCCAGCAAAGCGAAAAATTGTGATGCTGTGGGAATGCAATCTTCTGTAAAAACATTGCCTGAAACTATTTCTGAAGCTGAATTATTACATGTGATTTCAGATTTGAATAACGATGAAATGGTTGATGGATTTATTGTGCAACTACCTTTACCAAAACACATTTCTGAAAAAAATATCATTGAAGCCATTGCACCTGAAAAAGATGTAGATGGATTTCATCCTATCAATTTAGGGAAATTAATGTTAGGTGAAGATACTTTTGTGCCAGCTACTCCAATGGGAATAATGGAAATGTTAAAGCGATATAACATTGAAACCAAGGGTAAACATGCAGTGGTAATTGGCAGAAGCAATATTGTAGGAACTCCAATATCATTATTGCTTTCACGAAATACTAACCCAGGAAATTGCACCGTTACACTTTGCCATTCATCTACCAGAAATTTAAAAGAAATTTGTCAATCGGCTGATATTATTGTAGCTGCTATTGGTAAAAAGAATTTTGTAACGGCTGACATGGTGAAAGATGGAACTGTGATAATAGATGTGGGAATAAACAGAGAGGTAGGCGAAAAGAAAATTTATGGTGATGTTGATTTTGAAAATGTAGCACCTAAATGTTCTTATATTAC
>JBDKJJ010000031.1:0-16758 GCA_039796635.1 Bacteroidota bacterium | reverse complement strand
ATCTTTCCAACTTCAATCAACCGAAACAAAACAGAGTAAAAAAAACAGGCTTTGTGCCTCTGTTTCTCTGTGGTGAAAAAACAAACACGTTTTATATTTAATAACGCTCAAAATGAAACCTTGATTTCGTTGTTTGTTTATTGTTTTCTATCTTTGAAATCAATTAAATTAATCGTAGTATGATTTCTGTTCAACCTCAATATATTAAAGACACAGCAGGAAAAAACATGGTTGTTCTTTCGGCCAAAGAATTTGAAAAAATGATGGCAGAATTAGAAGAACTAGAAGATATAAAACGCTATGATGCTGCTAAAAAAAAGAAAAAAGTTTTTATAGATGCAGATTTGGCTTTTGCCCAAATTGAAGCAAAAAGAAAAAAACATGTATAAAGTAAGAATTGAAAAATCGGTTCTAAAAACTTTAGAAAAAATTAATGAACCTTATTATTCAAAAATAAAAAAAGCCATTTTGCATTTAGCTTCCGAACCAAGACCAAAAGGCTGTTTAAAGTTAAAAGGCAGGGAAGGTTATAGAATTAGAGTGGCTGATTATAGAATAATATATGATGTTTTTGATAACACGTTATTAATAGAAGTAATCGACTTAGGTCATAGAAAAGATATTTATGACTAAGCGTTATCAATTTAAACCAAAAAATTACTGATGAATAAAATCACCGATTCAGGTATTGAAATAAAAGAGTTGTACAATACACTTCCTGAAAATTTTAATGCCGCAGAAAAACCAGCAGAGTTTCCTTTTACAAGAGGCGTTCAAAAAACTATGTATCGTGAAAGATTCTGGACAATGCGTCAGTACGCAGGTTTCAGCACAGCCGAAGAAAGCAACAAGCGTTATCATTTTTTATTAAGTCAAGGTACAATGGGTTTAAGTGTGGCTTTTGATTTACCTACACAAATCGGTTACGACAGTGACCATGCCTTAGCTGATGGCGAAGTGGGAAAAGTTGGGGTTGCTATTGATACATTGAAAGATATTGAAATTTTGTTCGACGGAATCCAATTACAAGACATCACAACGTCAATGACCATCAATGCTTCGGGGTTTATTTTGTTGGCGATGTACATTGCGTTAGCAAAAAAACAAGGCGCTGATTTATCACAAATCAGTGGCACTATTCAGAATGATATTTTGAAAGAATACGCAGCTCGTGGCACATACATTTATCCACCAAAACCAAGCATGCGAATCATTACTGACATCTTTGAATATTGCAGTACGGATTTACCAAAATGGAATACGATTTCTATCAGCGGTTATCATATTCGAGAAGCAGGAAGTGATGCGGTGCAAGAATTGGCATTTACTTTAGCCAACGGAAAAGCATACTTGAAAGCTGCTTTGGATAAAGGTTTAGACATTAATGTATTTGCAAAGCGATTGTCATTTTTCTTCAATGCACATAATAATTTATTTGAAGAAGTAGCGAAATTCAGAGCCGCAAGACGCATTTGGGCAAGCATAACAAAAGAGTTAGGCGCAACTGATGCGAAGGCACAAATGTTGCGTTTTCACACACAAACAGGTGGCAGTACTTTAACAGCACAACAGCCTGAAAATAATATCATCCGTGTAACTATGCAGGCTTTAGCTGCTGTGTTAGGCGGCACACAATCATTGCATACCAATGGTTTTGATGAAGCACTTTCATTACCAACTGAAAAAGCAGCAAGAACAGCTTTACGTACGCAACAAATTATTGCCAACGAAAGCGGCGTTACAGATACAGTTGACCCATTAGCAGGAAGTTTTTTTGTTGAAAATCTTACTTCGCAATTAGAAGCAGAAGCATTGAAATTGATTGAAAAAATTGATGCGATGGGTGGTTCGGTAGCGGCTATTGAACAAGGTTTCATTCAAAATGAAATTGGACGAAGTGCTTATGAATATCAGCAAAAAATTGAACGCAATGAAAAAATAATTGTTGGTGTAAATAAATTTCAAGCGAAAGAAAAGGAAGTAAATGAAGTTTTTAAGATTGATGATTCGGTGCAAAAATCGCAAGTAACAAAATTGCAAAAAGTAAAAGCCGAACGTGATAATGAAAAAGCAAAACAGCTTTTACAAAAGTTAGATGCTGTTGCTCGTAGCTCTGAAAACCTGATGCCTACTGTGATTGAATGTGTTGAAGCTTATTGTTCATTAGGCGAAATTGCAGATGTATTGAGGAAAATTTATGGTGAGTATCAAGGGTAAAACACAAATGAGATAATTAGCAAGAACAAAAAAGGCTTTCAAAATTGAAAGCCTTTTTTGCTTTTAAAAAATTATTTTTTAGAAAAAGATTTATTGTAGCTAACAAAAAAACTTAAATAAAAAACCCTTGAAAACCTTACTAACCAAGGCATTGAAAGCATTAATACAGCCGCATTGGCAAGTAAATAACCCCAAACACTATAAATAGTTTCCCAACCAAATAACGGCGAAAACCATAGCACATTTAAAAATGAAATAATTACTGCCAAGCCATAACTCACATACCCAGTACCCCACCAAAAGCCAGTTTCAAGCTCAGTTATTTGACCGCAAGTAGAACATTCGGTTTTCATATCTAAAATCTTTTTACTTAAATCATACGGATTGCTATGTTGAAAAAGATTCTCTTGCCTGCAATGTGGGCAGCGACACAAAAACGTTGATAAAAAATAATTCATGTTGCAAATGTAATGTGGTTACGCCAAATTTTTTGGTAATGAATGTTACAGAAACATTCTATACCGATTATGTTTTCAATATAGTCCATCCCGAAGAAATCGGGACGTTTTACTCATTTGTACTATTTTCAAATTGTATCGGCATTTACCACTTCACAACTCCAAAATAGTTTAGACTATTTTGTTGTTGGAATTGGTATTATATTCACTCAATAAAATATCGAACTCATTATTATTAAAATTATTAATAAATTTGTTTAAACTTTTGGGTGCAGTCTAAAAATCAACAGGGCTTTTTTGTTGGTGAAATTATTATTTTTATTTCCTATTAAAAATTGAAAACTACTCCATGATTCTAAAAGATTTGCCCAACGGTGATGGCAAACATGTAGAACCATAAAAAAATACAGACAATCCTAATGAGTAATCTAGGTTAAACTGAATTTCAGTGCTTGTTAATATCCAAAAATATCTTCCATTTTTAATTCGGTTACGGTGCCGAACTTTTCTAAATCTGCTTTAGATATTTTTTTGCTATTAGCCAATACACAATAGCTGTAAGATTTATTTTTGATTTCATCGGTATGAAATTTAGCTACATCAGATATACTTAATCGTTCTAATTTTTCGTAAGCATCTCTTCTGATATCGTAATTAATGCCCAATCTTAAATTGTTTTGATAGCTCATCAATAAGCCTGTTTTTAATATGCGTTCGCTTTCTATTTGATTCCGAATCGCATCTTTTGCTAATGATAAATTTTTATCCGATTGTGGCATATCATTCAATAATTCATTCATTGCTTTTACGGCTTCATTCATTTTATCTGCTTGCGTACCTACATAAGCACTCATGTAAAATGGATCTTCTTTTTTACCAGGGGCATTGAATCGAGCACTTGTAGAATAAGCCAAAGCTTTTGATTCACGAATAGTTTGAAACACTAAACCGCTCATAGCACCACCAAAATATTCATTGAACAATCTTACATCAGCATATTTTGCAGCATTCCAATTATCGCCTTTGTGTGTCCACATAATTTCAGCTTGCACCATTGGGTAATCAACAAAATACACTTGATTCGCTGTCATTTCTTTTCTTACAAAATTCTGAACTGCTGGTACATCTTTTAATGTAGTAGCTGTTTGATGATAGTTGTTCATCATTTCTTTTACCAATGTTAAATCAGCAGGACCATAATAATAAATTTTGTGTTTGTAGTTTTTCAAGCTTTGAATTTTTGTAATCAAATCTTCAGCTTTTAAATTTTTCAATTCATCATTGCTTAAAATAAATGTAGATGGGTTGAATGCACCATAGTTAGCATAGTCCATCATTTTAGCTCTGATAGCGCCTTTGTTCTTTTTTGCATCTTGGCGGTCTTTAATTACATCATTTACCAAATTAGTTAATGCTTCAGTATTTGGTTTGCAATTATTCAATACATCTTCAAATAATTTTACAGCTTCTTGCATTTTATCTTGTGGGCCATTGATGCTTACAAACATATTTTCTTTTCCTACGTTTACATCAAATCGGCAACCCAATTTGTACATAGCTGTACTTACTTGTTCTGAAGTCATTTTATCAGTACCTAAATAATCTAAATAGCCAACCGCCATTCCCAAAGTCTTATCTGTATTGCTTCCCATATCAAAAGCATAGAACAAACTAAATAATGAATTTTCTTTATTGGCTACATACCAAATTGGTAAATTGTTTTTTGTTTTATCAAAACTGATAGCTGAATTATAATCAACAAATTGGGGAGCTATGCTTTGTGTTGGTGTTGAAATTATTTCTTTTAAAAATGCTGATTGGTCTTCTCTGTTTACTGAAACAGGCGTAATTGCCGGTTTTTCAACTTTTTTGGTTACTTTATCTTCACCTGTTTTTTTATAAACCACGGTGTAATCATTAGTAAAATTTTCTTTAGCAAATTTCATTACATCTTGCTTTGTGAATTTTTTCATTATTTCAAATCTATTGATGATAGCATTGAAATCCATATCATGAATAAATGCGCTCATAATGCTAAATGCTCTGCCGCTGTTGCTTTCCATCGAGCGCATTTCTTGCACTTTCATATTGGTGATACCTGCTGCAATTGAAGCTTCATCAAAATTTCCTGTTTTTAATTTTTCAACTTCGGTCAATAATAAATTTTTACATTCTTCTAATGATTGTCCTTCACGGGCTTTAGCCGATAACTCAAACAAACTGTAATCGTTCAATACATCAATGCCGCTTGATGCTCCCATTACTTTTTGTTGTTTTACTAAATCAATATCCAACAAACCAGCAGATGAATTATTTAATAAATTATCAATCATCATTTGCATATAATAATCACTTGATTTAGCGCCTTTCATTCTGAAACCAATAGCTACTTCTTCAGCTTCAGGGCCAGTAACTGTGATTTCTTCAGGCTGAGTTCTAACTACTTCAGGCTTGAAAGTATAAGGTGCTAATGTTTTAGGCTGCATCCAACTAAACTTTTTTCTGATTTCATTAATAAGCATTTCAGGATTTACATCACCGCTGATAATGATTGCCATATTATTCGGCACATAGCGTTCGGTATAATATTTTTTAATAGCCTTAATTGATGGTGATTTTAAATGCTCAATTGTACCAATTGTAGTTTGTGTACCATAAGCATGATTTTTAAATAAATTAGCCATCATAGCTTCATTCATTTTTCTACCATCGTTATCAAGTGTTCGGTTTTTTTCTTCATACACAGCTTCTAATTCAGTATGAAACAAACGCATTTGCGGATTGCGAAAACGTTCGGCTTCAATATTCAACCACTTGTTAATTTGATTTACGGGAATATCATTTACATACACAGTCATATCATTTGAAGTAAATGCGTTTGTGCCTTTAGCGCCAATGTTACTTACCATTTTATCATACTCATTGGCAATAGCCCATTTAGCCGCCAAACCGCTTACACTATCAATTACATGATAAATAGTTTTACGCTTTACTTCATCTTTTTCAGCGCCATACGTTTCGTATAAATTTTCTATTTCATCCAACAAAGGTTTTTCTTTCGAAAAATCTTTCGAGCCATAAGTATCAGTTCCTTTAAACATCATGTGTTCAAGATAGTGAGCCAAACCAGTATGATCAGCCGGGTCATTTTTGCTTCCTGTTCTTACAGCAATCATGGTTTGGCAACGGGGTTCGTTTTTATTTACTGAAATCCAAACTTGCATTCCGTTTTCTAAAATATAACGATACGTGTTTGTACCACCTAATTGATACATTTCAGGTTTAGCATTTTTAATGGCCGAACTATTTGATGCAGATGGTGCTGCTTTAAGCGCAGTGGCTGGTTTTGGCTGCGCCTGAGTGCTAACGCCAATAGCAATGGCGGCAGCCCAACAACTCAATTTTTTAATCATGATGTAAAAGTTTGTTTTTAAAAATAGTACTGCAATAGTAAACATCTATTTTCATAAATTTTAGTGTACAAATGTGAATAGAGTTGTAAAAAAATTATTTGATATGACAGCAAATATCTAAGTTTGCTACATGAGTGAAAGTATCCGCCAACGCAAAGTAGCTGAATTAATAAAAGAACAGCTTAGTTTAATATTTCAAAAAAATGGTTTTTATACTTTAAAAGGAAGTTTAATTACCATCACATCAGTATCAATAACTCCTGATTTATTAGAAGCAAAAATTTATTTAAGCATTTTTAATGCTAAGGAAAAATTAGCCATTATTGATGAGTTGGAAACACATCATAAAGAAATACGTCATCAACTTGGAAATAAGATTGGCAAACAAGTTCGCCGAGTGCCTGAGTTTGTTTTTTATTTAGATGAAACATTAGATGAGGTTTTCAAAATGGAAACATTATTTCAAAAAATTAAGGATTCTGAAAATCCTAAATCAGAATAAAGAGCAAAATGACACCTGAAATAATAGCAAAATATTTTCCTCAATTACCACAAAATACTGCTGAAAAATTAGCTTCGTTAAAATCATTATATGCTGATTGGAATGAAAAAATAAATGTAATCAGTAGAAAAGACATAGAGCATTTTTATGAACGTCATGTATTGCATAGCTTAACTATGGCTCATTATGTTCATTTTCAAAAAGGAAATAAAGTTTTAGATATTGGTACAGGAGGCGGTTTTCCAGGAATTCCGTTAGCCATATTTTTTCCTGAAACTGAATTTTTTTTAGTGGATAGTATTGGTAAAAAAATAAAAGTAGTTCAAGCAGTGGCTGATGCTTTAGAATTAAAAAATGTAAAAACATTTCACAAACGTGTTGAAGAAATTCCTTTTAAAGTAGATTATACAGTAAGCCGTGCTGTTGCCGTATTGCCTACATTATATCTGTATTCGCAAAAAGTAGTTGCTAAAAATGTAATGAAACAAAAAGCTATTTGGAATGCTGATAAATCAGAAATCAACTCTTCATTAATATGCCTAAAAGGTGGCGATTTGAATGAAGAAATGAGTAGCCTTGGTAAAAAATTAATTATGAAAAATCTTTCAGAAGTATTTAAAGAAGAGTTTTTTGAAACTAAGAAATTGCTTTCTGTACAATTGTAAATCTTATTCTTCCACTTGGTATATATCAGGTAAGTTTCTACCATAGCCATCATAATCTAATCCAAAGCCAACAATAAAATCATTTGGAATTTCAAAGCCCACATAATCAACTACCAATTTATGTTGAAGTGCTTTTGGTTTTTGAATAAGTGATGCAATTTTTATTGAAGCAGGTTGATGTTCATTCAATTGTTTAAGTAACTCATTCATCGTATTTCCTGTATCAACAATATCTTCTACAATAATGATATCTCGATGAACTATTGGAACATCCAAACCAATTAATGAAGTTACCTTACCTGTTGATGAAGTGCCGCTATATGATGCCACTTTCACAAAAGTGATTTGGGTTGGTATATTTATTCTTTCAAACAAATGCGCCGCAAACATAAATGAACCATTCAAAATTGCAATAAATAAAGGCTCTTTACCTGCATAATCAGAGTTGATTTGATTAGCCAAATCAGCAATTCTACCAATTATTTTTTCGTTACTTAAATAGGAATGAAATTGTTTGTCTTTAACCTGAATGTTACTCATTTGTGTTTCTTTTGAGTGGTTGACTTGGCAATAGTTGTAGGCTTTTTACTGCCACTTTTTACCATCTTATTTCCTTTTGATGAGGCTGTGTATTTTTTGTTTTTTGTTCCTTGACTTTTGCCATAACTGATGTTATGTAATTTAGCTTTTGTGTATCTGCTTTTTGTTCGGCTGCTATAAACTGGTTTTGCGTTACCAGGAACTGGTGTTGTGGTATAACCATTTGTAGCATCACTTACATTAGAAACATTCCAATGAACCACCGGCATTGTTTCAGTTGATTTATCATCATTCAACTCTGCTGTTGGTAAATTAGCAGAAGGAGAAGATGTATTAGTAGAAGTTTCAGAAGGGGTAGTTTCTGTTACTTTTTTTCCTTTCATCATCGCAATTCCATTCATTGTTGATGCAACAGTTGAATGATTAGGAATTGAAGTTACTAAGTCATACTGGTTTAAATTATTTTCTTCAATATGTTTGATTACGATAGATGCATACGCAGGATTGGTAGCATAACCAGCTTTGCGTAAGCCAATTGCCCAACCTTTGTAGTCTGTTTTTTCTAATTCGAATAAAAAATTATAACGAGATGCTGTTTTTAAAAAGTTGCTATGATCAACGTATGAAAGTGAATCATTATCATACACTCTGAAACATTCGCCTTTTGCATCGTCATCATGGTAAGTGAATTTTCCTGTCCAGTTGCTTTTGCATTTTATTCCAAAATTATTGTTCGAACGCAAATACAACGGACTTGTGCCAGCAGCAGTTTCCAAAATCCCTTGCGCTAATGTAACACTTGCAGGTACGCCTGTACGAAGCATTTCAGAAATGGCAAATGTCTTATGCGTTTCAACATAACTTTCAATTTGTTCTTTAGATTGAGCAAATGTTGAAATAGAATAAGAGCTTAAAATGGCGAAGAATAAAATTATTTTTTTCAATGCTTCTTAAAATTTAAATTCGAGTTAGAAAAAGTGTTTTTCAAAAGTAATTATTTTTTTCGCATGATGTTTAATCCGTCACGTACTGATAGAATCAAACTTTCAACACGGTTATCATTGCTGACTTTTTTATTGAACGCATCAATAATTTGTGTGGTTTTATCCATCGGTTCTTCTACTACTTTTCCTTTCCACAAAACATTATCAGCAATTATCCAACCTCCCCTTTTTACTTTATCAATTACTAAATCAAAATAAGTGGAATAAGCTGGCTTGTCAGCATCTATGAATACTACGTCATAATCTGAATTAAGTTGCGGAATTATTTCACGAGCATTGCCATAATGCACTTTTATTTTTTCTGCAAAACCACTTTCGGTAAAATATTTTTGATGAAACCAATTGTATTCATCATTCAATTCAATGGTGTCAATTATTCCATTTTCGGTTAATCCTTCAGCCCAGCAAATAGTTGCAAAACCAGTGAAAGTTCCAATCTCTAAAATTTTTTTAGGGCGAATCATTTTGCTCAAAAATTGCAATAAAATTCCTTGTTGATGCCCTGAAACCATCATGGGCGAAAGCGTTCGTAAATGTGTATCGCGATATAAATTTTGCAACACATCATTCAGTGGTGTACTGTGTTGTTCGATATAATTATGTAAAGCTTCGTCAAATAAATTCATAGAGTTGAATTATTTTTTTGCTTCATAATACAGCGTTGAGCAATTGTTTTTGGTGAAAATATTTTTTGCTACACGTTGCACATCTTCAATAGTTACAGCTTGATAAAACTCAATATCTGTATTAATTCTTTCAGCAGAAAAAAGTAATTCGTAATACGCCAAACTAAAAGCTCGTTCGCCTAAATCAATATTGCTAAACTGAAAAGTAGATTCAATTTTGTTTTTCACTTTTTGCAATTCAGTTTCTTCAATTTTCTCTTCTGCTATTTTTTGTAACTCTTCCCAAATAGCGGCTTCCGCTGTTTCGAAAGTTATACCCGGTAATAATTTGCCGCTTACTTTTACTAAGCCTGGGTCATGATTGCCTGTGTGATAACAATTGATGCCAATAAACATCGGATTTTCTTTTACCAATTTTTGGTGCATACGGCTGCTGTTTCCATTCGATAATAAATCAGTTAAAATATCCATGGCATAAAAATCTTTATGCGTACGCTCAGGGCAATGAAATGCCATGTATAAAGCATTTGCAGGTACTTTTCGTTGAACCGTTAATTTCTTCTCTTCCTGTTGAGCAGGCTCTGATGGTATATTTCTTTGCGCTATTTCACCACTTGGTATATCAGCAAAATATTTTTCAATTAAAGGTAAAATTTTATCTTCCGTAAAAGGGCTACAAACCGCTATTATTGCGTTATTGGGCAAATAATGTTTTTTGAAAAATGATTTTACATCTGTTAATGTTGCCTCTTCAATATGTTTTAAATCAGCACCAATAGTGGGCCAACGGTAATTGTGTTTGGTAAAACAAAGCTTGCTCATTAAATGCGAAATATCACCATAGGGCTGATTGATATAATGCTCTTTAAATTCTTCTGAAACTACTTTGCGTTGTGTTTCTAATGATTCAGGGTCAAATGCTAAACTGAGCATTCTATCTGACTCTAACCATAAAGCTGTTTCAATATTTTGAGCAGGAATTACTTCATAATAATTAGTAATATCGGTATTGGTAAATGCATTGTTTTTTCCGCCAGCCATTTCAATAGGTTCATCAAAAATGGGGATATTCACTGAGCCACCAAACATCAAATGTTCAAACAAATGAGCAAAGCCAGTACGGCTTTCATCTTCATCGCGGCTGCCTACATCATACAATACATTCACCGCCGCCATAGGAGTTGTTGCATCTTGATGTATAATAATTTTTAATCCGTTTTTTAATATATGCTTTGAGAAATTGATTGTATTCATACAACAAATGTAGAACGGAATCATTTTGAATTTTAAAAATTATGAATTTAAATTCTTGAGCGTTATCTTCTGCGTAAACCCCGAAATTATCTACGTAGTTTCTTGTATTTTTTGTTAAAAGTGTTGATGCAGTGCAACTTTTTATATGGCTCATACGTCTAACTTTTATACAACCAAAAATTTACTTAAAATCTTAAAATTAAACGAATTCAATTTTTAATCATCTTAATCGTAATTGCCTTATGAATTACATTAAAATTAAAACCAATTAAAACTATGAGACAAATTAAAATCACCACACAAATTACAAATCGCGATAGCCAATCTATCGAAAAATATTTGCAAGAAATTGCAAAGCTTGATTTAGTAACACCTGAAGAAGAAGTGGAGTTAGCTCGAAAAATTAGATTAGGCGATGAAGTCGCATTGGAAAAAATGGTACGTTCAAATCTTCGATTTGTAGTATCAGTAGCCAAACAATACCAGCATCAAGGCTTGCCGCTTAGCGATTTAATTAATGATGGCAATGTAGGCTTAATAAAAGCCGCACAACGTTTTGATGAAACAAAAGGATTCAAATTTATATCGTATGCTGTTTGGTGGATTCGCCAATCTATCATGCAATCTTTATTAGACCAAAGCCGATTGGTAAGATTGCCGCTAAACAAAGTGGGCAATTATTCAAAAGTAAACAGAGCCATGTTGCAGTTTGAACAAGAAAATGAACGTGAACCAACGGCAGAAGAAGTAGCAGAAATGTTAGATTTAAACGTAAGCGAAATAAGTACATTGATGAGCGAAGGCAGCAAAAAACACATGAGTACTGATGCGCCTGTGGCTGATGGAGAAGATTTAACTTTTGGTGATTTAATAGAAGATGCTAATGAAGCAACTCCTGATAAATCATTAATAAAAGAATCATTACAAACTGAAATTCGTTCGGTTTTGAAATCATTACCAAGCCGTGAAGCAGGCATTGTTGCTTATTTTTATGGTTTAAACGGACAAACATTATCGTTAGATGAAATTGCAGATAAATTTGAATTAACTCGTGAACGTGTTCGTCAAATTAAAGAAAAAGCAATTAAAAAAATGCGAAGAGGTTTATACAGCGATAACCTAAGAACCTATTTAGGATAAGTATTTGTTATTGAAATATATAATTCAAAATAAACGGAAAGTAATATCTATTGAAGATTTTTACTTTCCGTTTTTCTTTTTACATCGTATCTTTCCACTGTGATTTCAGCAGATACTATACAACAAATTTTAAATGTAGCCCGAATTGATGAAGTGGTGGGCGACTTTGTGAAACTCAAAAAACGAGGCATCAACATGATTGGCAATTGTCCATTTCATGATGAAAAAACGCCATCGTTTACAGTTTCACCAGCTAAAGGAATTTACAAATGTTTTGGTTGTGGTAAGGCAGGCAATGTTACAAAATTTGTGATGGAGCATGAGCATCTTACCTATCCTGAATCGCTTGAATATTTAGCTAAAAAATACGGAATTGCTGTAGATAATATTCAGCTTTCAGCCAAGCAAATTGAAGATCAAAAAGGAAGAGAAGTTTTACTTACGCTACATCAATTAGCAAAAGAATTTTTTGTAGAGCAATTGTGGAATAGCGAAGAGGGAAAAACGATTGGTTTAACATATTTTAAAGAACGACAATTGAGTGAGGCGGTAATGAAAAAATTTGAGTTGGGTTATAATCCTGATTCAGAACAAGCCTTTACCAATTATGCTTTGCAAAAAGGCTACAGCCTTGATGAATTAAAGCGAAGCGGCTTAACCACACAACAGCGTAATGCAGATTTTTTTAAAGGCAGAATAATTTTTCCGATTCATAATATCACAGGAAAAACAATTGCATTTGGCGGACGTACTTTAAAAAAAGATAAAAACACAGCTAAATATTTTAATTCGCCTGAAAGCGAAATTTATTATAAAAGCAAAGTGTTGTATGGCTTGTATCAAGCACGAAATACCATTTTAAAAAATGATTTTTGTTATTTGGTGGAAGGATATTTAGATGTAATTTCCTTACATCAAGGCGGTATTGAAAATGTAGCGGCAAGTAGTGGCACGGCATTAACTGTTGATCAAATCAAATTAATAAAACGATACACACAAAATATTGTATTGCTGTATGATGGCGATGCAGCTGGCATAAAAGCAGCATTACGTGGGCTTGAATTAATAATTGAAGAAGGCTTAAATTTAAAATTGGTTTTATTGCCTGATGGCGAAGACCCTGATAGTTATATCCATAAAAACGGCGCACAAGCTTTTAATGAATACGTTTTAAAAAATGCGAAGGATTTTATCAAGTTTAAAATACAAGATTCATTAGAGCAAGCAAAAAACGACCCTTATCGGAAATCGGCTATTACAAAGGATTTGATAAATATTTTAGGCAAAATACCAGATAGCTTTGTGAGAGGAGAATACATTAAAGAGTTCAGCTCAATGATGCAATTGAGTGAAGAATTGGTGATAAGTGAAGTGAATAAATTGATGCGAACTGAGATGAAAAAAAAGTCGGACATTCCTTCTGATGATGCTTCTTTCTTATACGAACAATCTAATTCAAATTTAGAAACTGCGCCACCACAGCCTAATTTTTTTCGAACCAATCAAGCCGAGGAACAAGAAAAAAATATCATTAGAATATTATTAGAATGGGGGAGCAAAACCATGAGCAATGGGCAATTAGTAGCTCAGATATTATTTGATGAAATTGATTTAGGATTAATAGATAATATTAATTGTGCAAAAATGTTTAATGTGTTTTTGCAAAAATTTGAAACTGAAAAAGTATTCGATAGTTCAGTTTTAATTAATTCACCCGAAGAAGATATTTCAACTTTTTCTGCCGAGCTTTTAAAAGATGAATATACACTCAGTGAAAATTGGGAAAAGAAACATCAAATATTTATTAAGCCAAAAGAAATGAATTTTGAGGCCGATGTAAAATCATCTATTCATAAATTCAAAACTAAAAAATTACAAAAACTGCAAGTTGATAATTTGAAGAAATTAAAAGAAGCTCCTTCAGAAGAAGAGCAAGTGCAGATACAATATGTACACATGCAGCTCAGCGCTATGTTGTCCGAATTAGCAAAGGCCTCAGGTACAGTGATTATGGGCAGAGGATAATTGCCGCATCACCATACAAGGTCACACCACAATTTGTATTTTTACATTTCTAATTTTTATTCATGCCTGATATTATAAATCTTTTACCTGATAATATTGCTAACCAGATAGCCGCTGGTGAAGTAATTCAACGTCCGGCATCGGCGGTAAAAGAATTAATGGAAAACAGTATTGATGCTGGAGCAACCAATATTAAATTGATTGTAAAAGATGCCGGCAAACAATTAATTCAAGTAATAGATAATGGCAGTGGCATGAGTGATATGGATGCAAGAATGTGTTTTGAGCGCCATGCTACATCAAAAATAAAATCAATAGATGATTTGTTTAAAATTACCACCATGGGCTTTAGAGGTGAGGCAATGGCATCTATTGCAGCCGTGGCACAAGTTGAATTAAAAACTAGAAGAGCTGAAGATGAAACAGGTGTATTTATTTTAAATGAAGGTTGTGAAGTTAAAATTCAAGAACCATGTCAAACCCCTGTAGGAACAAGCATTGCGGTTAAAAATTTATTTTTTAATGTGCCTGCTCGTCGTCAGTTTTTAAAATCGAACACCACTGAATTAAAAAATATTATTGATGAATTTCAGCGAATTGCTTTGGCTCATCCTGAAATACATTTTACTTTAAACAATAACGGAACTGAAGTTTTTAATTTGCCAATTGGTAATTTAAAACAAAGAATTGTAACGCTTTTTGGAAACACATACAAAGAGAAATTGGTTACTGTACAAGAAGAAACATCAGTATGTAATATCACAGGATTTGTAGGAACGCCTGATTCAGCAAAGAAAAGCCGAGGTGAACAATTCTTTTTTGTAAATAAAAGATTCATTAAAAGTAGTTATTTGAATCATGCTGTAAACATCAATTATTCTCAATTGTTACAGCAAGATTCGTTTCCGCTTTACGTTTTATTTATTGATGTTGATCCTTCAAGGATTGATATTAATGTGCATCCTACCAAGCAAGAAATAAAATTTGATGATGAAAAAATAGTTTACAGCTTTTTGAATTCAGCAGTGAAAAAATCGTTAGCGCAATTTAGCATAACGCCATCGTTAGATTTTAATCAAGAAACATCTTTTACAAGATTAGAAGGATATAACCGCAGTGCTCATAAATCATCTGAAAATAATGTAGTTGGATTTGATTCAACATCGCATTATTTCAGACCTATGGCACCCATTGAAGAAGAAAAACGAAATACAGATAATTTAAAAAACTGGGAGCAATTATATCAAGGTTTAAAACAAACCGAACAACAAGAAACTGAAACTACTGAGCAAACTTTTGTTTCAAAATTTTCATCGCCATCCAGCGATTCATCGCAATTGCAACTTACTGATACGCCACAATTTGCTGAGCAATTGATGATTCAATTGCATCAGCGATATATTTTATCGCCAATAAAAAGTGGTTTTATGTTGATTGACCAACAAGCAGCTCATGAACGAATATTGTACGAAAAATATTTATCTTATATCAATCATCAACAAAAAGCTACACAACATCAATTGTTTCCTATTAAAATTGAATTAAGTAGGCAAGATTCAATTTTGTTAAAAGAGATTTTATCAGATGTTAATTTGTTAGGATTTGATATTCAGGAATTTGGTTCGGATACATTTGTAATTCATGGCATACCAGCTGAAATGAAATCAAATTTGAATGAAAAACAAGCTGTGCAATATTTATTAAATCAGTTGAAAGAAAATTTAGAATTAAAATTGAATCAACGTGAAATAATTTCAAAAGCTATGGCAAAACAATCATCCGTAAAATGGGGAACTTCATTGAGTAATAAAGAAATGAAATTGCTGGTGGATGAACTTTTTGCATGTGAAAAACCTTATGCATCGCCAAGTGGTAAGCTTACTTTTATTATTCAGAAGTTAGATGAAGTCGAAAAATTATTTGATAAATAATTTAAACTTATCATATTTTCAAAAGTCAATCGTTTACAATTTATTAACTGTACTTAAAATAAAATTTTAGTTTATGAAAAAATCCATTCTTTTATTATCGGCATTAGTTGTTTTTAGCAATACACTATTTGCTCAAAAACGCCGCCCATCAAATGAAGTTGAAGAACCTGAAGAAAAAGTTGAATACAGAGTTTATAAAAAACCTACTCAAAAATTAATTTACCCTAACAAGATATTTTGCTTTTATCCTTTAGCAGCAATTGCTGGTAACTTCAAAATTGGATTAGAACGTAAACTTTCTGAAAATACATCTATCAAAACAAATGTTCGTATTGGCTTTGCTGATGAAAGCAATTTTTATAAGTATGATAAAAACACAAACAACTATGTAAATTATTACAATAGTTATACTTATACTAACACATCTTCATTAAGAAATTTATTTAACTCCATGTTAGAGTTGCAGTATCGCTATTATTTTTCAGATAAAGCGCCGCAAAGCTTCTATGGCGGATTGTATGGTTTTTACAAAAACACAACATTTACTTATACTGAAACAGTTACTACAACTACCGGTCAGTATCCGTATCAATTAAATAGTGCTTCAAGTACAGTTCGCTCGCCTTTTATTAATGGTGGTGGACTAGGTATTTTAGTAGGTAATCAATTTGTTTCAAAATCAAAAATTGCTTGTGATTTTTATATGGGTAGCGGTATGTTTTTCGCAACTCAAAACGGAAAATACTTTAAAGGAATGAATGGTGTTGCTGATAGATATTTTAATGGTATCGGATTTATTTTAGGTGCTAATATTGGATTGGCCGTTGGTCAATAAATTATATAAAAAAATAAAAAGCTATGTTAGAAAAAACTAACATAGCTTTTTTTTAGTTCAAATATTATTTAAAAATCAACGTTTACTAACCTAAATCAATTTTTGATAAATTAGTATAAGTTCATAGTTAAATCCGATTACTTTTGTG
>JBDKJJ010000030.1:0-3163 GCA_039796635.1 Bacteroidota bacterium | reverse complement strand
ACTTACAGTTTACCAAAAGATTTAGGCTTTGATACTATGAATAAATTATCAAAAGTATTAGCCTATTCTGATACATCTAAAAACATTTTGAAATACCGATATACTACAAGTGCAAAATTTGATGCAGAAATTGGCTGGAGAAAATTCCATTTCGGAACTTATGTTAGATATAATACCTACACAGTAAACATTGATCAATCATTTAAATTTTTATTTTCATCTATAGATACTTACACCAAAAAATGGGGACATAAAGATACTTGGATAATTGACACAAGATTTAAATATGACATTTCCCAAAATGCATCTCTTTCGTTTATTATTAAAAACTTGCTCAATTTTGAATATACCGAAAGACCAGCATTCATAGCACCTCCAAGAAGTTTTACTTTACAATTTGTATATAATCTTTAAAACAATTTTCTCTTTACAAATTGATATACAATTAACCATTATAGAACAGAACAAATTTAATATGATGAATACATTTGAAAATTTAAATCTAAATAAGCAATTGTTGAATGCTTTACATGACCTAAATTTAACTCAACCAACTACTATTCAATACAAAGCCTTTTCACCAATAATGTCAGGCAAAGATATTGTTGGTATTGCTCAAACTGGCACAGGAAAAACATTAGCATTTTTATTACCATGTTTAAGAATGTGGCAATTTTCAAAAGATAAAAATATTCAAATTTTGATTTTAGTACCAACCCGTGAGTTGGTAGTGCAGGTGGCTGAAGAAGCTGAAAAGCTTACAAAATACATGAGTGTTAATGTAGTTGGTGTTTATGGTGGTGGAAATATAAATACTCAAGCAGCAGAAATAAAACAAGGTGTTGATGTATTAGTTGCTACACCCGGAAGATTCTTAGATTTAGTGTTGAATTATTCTTTAAAACTAAAAACTATTAAAAGATTAGTAATTGATGAAGTAGATGAAATGCTTGATTTAGGTTTCAGAACTCAACTTACAAGAGTGTTAGATTTATTACCAAAGAATCGTCAAAACCTAATGTTTTCAGCAACAATGACACAAGATGTTGAAGCATTAATTCAAACTTTTTTTACTAATCCTCAAATCATTGAAGCTGCTCCTACAGGCACACCAGTTGAAAACATAACTCAACTTGGGTATCCTGTTTTAAATTTTTATACAAAAATAAATCTGTTACAATCATTACTTATTCAGAATGCTGATATGAAAAAAGTAATGGTTTTTGTAGCTACTAAAAAGCAAGCTGACATGGTGCATGATTTATTACAATTCAAATTGCCTAATGAAACCATTGGAATAATTCATGCAAACAGAGCTCAAAATGTGAGATTTGCTGCGGTTAATTTATTTAAAGACGGAACAAATAGAGTTTTAATTGCTACTGATATTGTAGCTCGTGGATTAGATATTTCAGAAGTTTCGCATGTTATAAATTTTGATATGCCCGATGAACCAGAAGCTTATATTCATAGAATTGGAAGAACAGGAAGAGCAGATAAAAGCGGCATTGCTATTAGTTTTGTAACTAAGGCTGAAAAAGAAAATCAAGTTGCCGTTGAATCTTTGATGAATCAAAAAATAAAAATGAAAAGATTTCCGGCTGAGGTTGAAAAGAATAAAGAATTAATTGATGATGAAATTCCAGATGACAAAATGAAAATCATCAAATTAAAACAACCTAAAATTGATAAAGGGGAAGCATTTCACGACAAAAAAGAAAAAAATAAAAAAGTAAATTTTATTGTTCGTCATAAAGATAGAATGATGAAAAAGTATGGTAAGCCCAAAACTCGTGGGCAAAAACCTAAAAGAAAAAAATAAATTTTAGATGCTATAATTTCTAACTTTCTCAACCCTTTTAGTTCCAGCATATAGTTCATATTCCAGCAATCGGCAATCAATTGTGCTGTTATAAAATTCATATCGCCTACTTGGTTTCAAGCCTATATGCTTTGCTAAATCTAGATTTCCTGTAAAAATATAACCCGTATATCCTTTACATTTTTTTTTCATAAAATCACCAATTCTACTATATGTTTCTTCCAGCAATTCAATATTACCAAGCCTTTCGCCATATTCAGGATTGATAAACACTACCCCATTTTGATTTTCAGGAATATTTGTTTGTTCAAAATCGCAAACATCAAAATCTATCAAAGCATCAATATTAGCAAATGCTGCATTTGCTTTTGCATTTTTCACAGCATCTTCACTAATATCAGTAGCAATTATTTTTGTAGATATGCTTTCAATATTATTTTCAATTTTCATCAATTCCTTTTTGTAAAAAGTTGAATCATAATCGGTAAGATGCATGAATGCAAAATTGGATTTGTATAAACCAGGCTTACGTTGAGTAGCAATCATTAAAGCTTCAATGGCTAATGTTCCTGAGCCACACATCGGGTTTATAAATGCAGATTGCTTATCCCATTTACTTGCTAAAATAGTTGCGGATGCTAATGCTTCAAGCATTGGTGCCTTACCTGGAATTTTTCTGTAACCATGTTTTGAAAGTGTTTCACCAGATGTATCAATAAAAATTTCAGCTCCTAATTCAGTCCAATATAAATGAATTACAACACCTGACAATTCAGAGCCTGAATCAGGTCGTTCGCCTACTTTAAATCTAAATCTATCAACTATTGCATCTTTAACTTTTACATTTGCAAATAATTCATTGTTGATGGAAGGATGATGAACATTACTTGTGATTGAAAATTTTGCGTTAACTGAAAATAATTTTTCCCATTCAATCAAAAAAATATGCTCGTATAATTCATCAGCATTTTTTGCATAAAAAGTATTCAATGAATATAGTACTTGGCTTGCACATCGTAAATGTAAATTCAATTTTATGCAATCATTGATATTACCATACAATTCAACGCCAGTTTTAAAAACACGATTGGGTTTATAATCTAATGCTTCAACTTCTTGTTGTAGATATGGTGATAAACGATTGCTGCAGGTAATAATAATTTTTTTATTCTGATGAATTTCAGGTTTCATGCTGCAATTTTAAAATAATAAACCTAATTGATAAAATTTAAAAGCAATAATAAATTAAAATACTAATTCATAATGTTGGTTAGCTATTACAGGGGTTTTTAATAACTGAACAGTGTCTTTACTTAAAAACTCAATTAAATTTAATCCAAT
>JBDKJJ010000029.1:0-3569 GCA_039796635.1 Bacteroidota bacterium | reverse complement strand
GCTACATTAAATTTATTAAAATTTATCACCTGCCACTTTTCACCAAAAATAGTATCGGGACCAATGCCATTCCAAGTATCAGCATGAATATCGTAGCCTATATATACCGTATCTTTTTGTCCATCACCATTTTCAAACCATAGCGGAAAGACCCAAGCTGGTTGTTTAGAAGCGTTAGGGATGGTATAAGTTTGCGCCTGCACAGCAAAGCAAGTAAATAAAAATATAGTAATGAGCAGTATTTTCTTCAAGGCTCTATTGTTTTATAAGTTTAAAATAAAATTTTTTTCATACCAATTATTTAGATTGTTTAATAAATTTTGAAGAGTGGATTATGGAATTATCACTTTCTGTTATTCTAATAATATAAATACCATTAGGTAAATTTTCAATTGAAATACTATTATTATCTGTTTTGATTTTACCAGTTAATTGAACTCTACCAAAAACATCAATTATATTAAATAAATTAAAATGGTCACTCATTCTAGCAAATTTAATATTCAATATTTCATCTACTGGGTTAGGATTTATTTTAAAAAACTTATCATTAATTATTTCTTCAATTCCACCAGCCGCACCAACATAACCAATCCAAGGATATACAATTATTGTAGTTGAGGTTAGCACTCCTGAAAAAACCATACTATCTCTGTTGATACAACTATTAGTAGAATTAAAAAAAGGTTGTACGGTATCGGTCATTAATGCATATTCTGACCAACCACAATTATTTATGTAAGTACCATTAGGATCGTATAACCACCCCCCCTGACCTCTTGGTCCTGTAATACCATTTTTCTTAGGTAAAAAATCTAAAGAATCATTATAAAATACTTTTGGATCCCACTTCATAACTAAAGGTAAAACTGTATGTTTAAAAATTAAATAAGCATTAGAAACTAATACTGAATCTCCATTACTTATACTTGTAATGTAACCTTCAAATACCTTACTCACACTATCCCCCATTTCAAGTTTTCCAATTACCATTTTATTGCTATCAAGTTTAATTGGATTCATTCCATATTGTGTTTTATAAAAATTGTATAGGGTATTATTAAAATGGGGTGGGCTTCCGTAATACTCTATTTTTGGGGCATAGCAAAAATAAATTGTATCCTTTTGCCCAATAGCATCTTCAAACCATAATGGCATTACCCATTTAGGTTGTTGTTGAGCAAACGGAATGGTATGGTTGGTAATTTGGCTGTAAGAATTAGAAAATGCTAAAAAGCATCCCATAGCCAATATAATAGTTTTTAATAATTTAAATTTTTTCATAAGGAGTAAAATTAACTAAAATTTTAATCAATCTTAAAATCATATTAAGTAAGTATTTAATACTATTTATATACGTAAAAATACGTATTCTTCTAAGTGGTTAACCCTTGCTCGTCCTCGTCTGTCGCATAGCATTATGTATTGCTGACGAGGATGTAATAGGTTTTTTGTTTTCAACAAATTTATAATTTTTCAATGTTTTAGTCTGTATTTATTTTCGTCTCAGACGAATAACCTCTTACATCCTAGTTCACTAAGCTCACGGCATAACTACAAACGAAGACAAACTGGGTTTTTTCTAACTTTATAGTTACAACTATGATTTATACATACCAGATAAACAAAATCTTTAGTTGATTCTATTTTGAAACTGATAACACTTGTTGGCAGAATTCTGATTAGCATTTCTGCTATTTGAGAATTACATGTTGGGCAATTTGATTTGCTTAACAATTTTGACATAAATAATAATATTTTAAATGCAAAAATCCAAATAAAGAAATTATATAAACGGGTTTGTGATACCTATTAGGTAAATAATTGAATTATCTGTCTCACTTCCCACTTGAATTATTTTGAGCTAAGGTGAGTATTCATAATCACCAGTATAATCACAATAAATTATGTGATAAATTTTATTAAACATTTCCCATCAAAATAAAAAAGCCTCATCAAAAATATGATAAGGCTTTAATAACTTTAGTTTGATACTATTTATTTTTCCAACAACAATGTACTGCCCATGCTTAAATCGGCATTAGATGAAAGATTGTTATTGTCTTTAATAATCGAAATTGAATTTTTCGGGTATCTTTTTGCAATACTTTCTATTGAATCGCCTTGTTTAATAATGTAAACAAAATATTCTTTTAAATAATTATCACTTTCTGAAGCTATCACAGCTGGTGCAATTGCTGATGCTTTATTTGCCTCAACTTCATCATGCTTAATTTTTTTTGAAAATACCACCTCAGGTTTATTTTCAATAAAACTATTAGTTGCATTTTCAGCTACTGAGGCTTGCGCTGAAGATGCAGCAGGTGTTGATGCTCCATTATTAGTTAAATAAGTATTTAATTCTTGCTGTGCTGAATAGCCATTCATAGCATCCATCAACCCTAAAAAATGGGGTACATAATTTCTAGTTTCACGAGGCAAATATTTATTAATCTCCCAAAAATCATTTACTCCATTGGCTTTATTTATGGCGTAATCAATTAATCCTTCACCACAATTATAAGCAGCTATAGCCAAATGCCAATTGTTATACTGGTTATAAAGTTTTTTGAAATAAGCTGCTGCTGCTCTAGTAGATTTTTCAGGATTTAAGCGTTCATCAACCTGACGATTAACTTTTAAGCCATAAGTTATAGCAGTACCTCTCATAAATTGCCACATACCTCTAGCACCAGCACGTGACATGGCTCGTGGGTTGTAATTACTTTCAACATAAGCCAAATATTTCAACTCAATAGGTAAGCCTTCTTCATTAAAAATATTTTCAATCATCTGAAAATAATCATGCCCACGTTCTAAAACTCGTTTAGCATTTTTGTTTTCAGCCGCCTGATAAAATTCACTATAGTTTTGTACTTCATCATTGTATGAAATTTCAATAGATGAAATGGTTGAAAACACAGCAGAGTTTTCAGGGTCAGTAAAAGCCGAATCTTTTTTAATATCGTAAGCAAAAGCTGAAACCACAAATAATTGTAACACAGCCAATACAAAAAATAATTTCTTATAAACCTTCATTCCTTTTTAATTTTTTTGATTGGTTTGAACTAAATTCATACAATAGCTTGAAAAAGCCATAAGCTTTTCTTCACTAAATTTTTTGCTCATTATCTGAAACCCGAATGGCATTCCGTTGCTGTGCATGCCCATTGGTAATGATATACCTGGTATGCCTGCAATGTTAGCCAATACAGTATATATATCATTCAGGTACATGGCAATAGGATCTTTTTTATCACCAAAACCAAAAGCAGTAGTAGGTGTAGTAGGTGTTACCAAAAAATCGTACTCATCAAGCAATTGATTCATTTCATTAGTAACCATTCTTCGTACCTTTTGGGCTTTTGAATAATAGGCATCATAAAATCCTTCACTAAGCACAAATGTGCCTAGCATTATTCTTCGTTTTACTTCTTTACCAAAACCTTCAGCACGTGATTTTTTGTAAACGCTTTCTAAATCAGTAGAATTAGGGCTTCTGTAGCCATATCTTATTCCATCATATCTTGATAAATTACTTGATGCTTCAGCGGTTGTAAGCACATAAT
>JBDKJJ010000028.1:0-7650 GCA_039796635.1 Bacteroidota bacterium | reverse complement strand
AAAATATTTCAAACTTCTTCTTTGATATTTTGCTTGGTAAAATTGACATTCAAGAAATGTCGGGTGACTTTAGCATGAAAGACATTGTAGATAAATTCAATTAGCCAACGCACAAAAAATACACAATTAAAAAATGCACAAGCAAACGCTGAAAGCAATTTTTTAAAAGAGTATTTTTTCTCCTGTTGTGTAAGCACCCCAATTTTCAGACAGGTCAAAAGTAGATTTTTTTTAGTTAATTAAACTCATTTTTTGTTATTGTTATTGTTATTGTTGAATCAGTTTTAAAAAAATTCCCAACGCTTCAAAAAAATAGAAAAACGCACTTAATGAAGTTCAAAAAAAAAAAAGGCTAATCAAAAATTTGATTAGCCTTTTTAAAATATTTTCAATAATTATAATTGAGCTTCACAACGAGCGATGTAAGCATCAGCCATTCTACCAACTTGTGATGTTGGGTAATTATCTTTTATTTTTTGATATGCTGCTTTTGCTTCTTTAAAATTCTTTTCATGCTCCATAGCCATACCAGCCTTTAATAAATAAAATGGAGTGAACATTTCATTATCAATATTATTTGCTGCTTTATTATAAAAATCAATTGCTGATTTCATATCATTTGTTTCTGAATAAGCATCACCAGTCATGCTATAAGCTTGACTTTGAGCCATTTCTTCACTGCTGCTAAATGATTTTAAATATTCTAAAGCAGTTTTTGGTTCGCCAGTTTTTAAATAACAAACCCCTAAATAATAATTACAAAGATTTGAAGCTTTAGTCATACCGAATTTATCTTTAATTTTTTTAAATCCGTAGTGAGCAGCATCACCATTAATAGCTAATTTGAATGAATCAGCTTCAAACCATAATTGAGCTTGATACATTTTGGCTTGTGCATCTTTTTCTCTGTTTCCTTTCCACCACATAAAACCAATTATTCCTAATACAATTACCAACAAACCAGTACCAATATAAGTAACAGTTTGCTTGTTGTTCATAATATAATGTTCAGCTTTTGAATAAGTATTCAAAACACTTGCTTCTACGTCAGTAATTCCTTTTTCTTGATTGTCAGCCATTTTTTTGGTTGGTTTATTTATTTTATTTAATAATTAAAATTAGTTTGTTATGAACGGATAATCTTGCTGAGCATAAATATCCTTCAATAATTCATCATCATCAGGGAAAGGTGATTCTTCAGCAAATTTCACACTTTCTTCTACTTCCAATTTTATTCCGTTATCAATTTCTTCTAACTGAGTTTCAGTAGCATACTTTTTATCTAAAATCAATTTCTTGATTTGTTCAATAGGGTCTTTTGATTTGTATTCTTCAACTTCATCCTTACTTCTATATTTTGCAGGGTCACTCATTGAATGACCTTTATATCTGTAAGTTTTAATTTCAAGAAATGTAGGGCCATCGCCTTTTCTAGCTCTATCAACAGCTAATTCAATAGCTTCATGAACATCTTCAGGACTCATCCCATTTACTTGAGCTGATGGCATATCATAAGCTAATCCTAATTTTACAATATCTGTAACATTACTTGTTCGTTCAACTGAAGTACCCATGGCATATTCATTATTTTCGCAAATGAATATCACTGGCAATTTCCATAACATTGCCTGATTGAAAGCTTCATGTAAAATACCTTGACGTGCAGCACCATCGCCAAACATTGTAATACAAACATTGTCAGTTCCGTTATATTTTTCAGCAAATGCAATACCTGCACCTGTACCTATTTGAGCACCTACAATACCATGACCACCAAAAAACTTATGTTCGGCTGAAAAGAAGTGCATACTTCCACCTTTTCCTTTACTGCATCCAGTAGCTTTGCCATAAAGCTCAGCCATACAAGCATTTGCACTTATTCCTTTAGCTAAAGCTAAACCATGATCACGATAAGCAGTAATAATTCCATCATCAGGTCTGATTGCACTCATAATACCAGCAGCTACGGCTTCTTGCCCAATATATAAATGACAGAATCCTCTAATTTTCTGCATTCCGTAAAGCTGACCTGCCTTTTCTTCAAACTTTCTCATACGCTGCATTAACTCGTACCAATACAAGTAAGTATCCTGGCTGAATTTTATTGAAGGCATATTTTTTAATTTCTTATTTTAAAAAGAGTTGCAAATGTAATGAGTTGTAAATGAATATACAAACTAAAAAGCTGCTTTATTCATATCTTTTTCATCAAAAACTTATGCTTACATTCGCTTCATTATTTATAATCAAAAAATGAAAAATTTTAAAAAATACTACGAAATATCAGCCGCACCTGAAGATGTTTATTTGGCACTTACCAATCCTGCTACTATTCAGCTTTGGAGTGGTGATTTAGCAGAAATGAGCACTGAACCCAATTCTGAATTTTCACTTTGGGATGGAAGCATTGTGGGCAGAAATATTGAATTTGAAACAAGTAAAAAAATTGTTCAAGAATGGTATTTTGGTGAACAGGATGAAGAATCAATAGTTACCATTAAACTTCATGCTGCCAAAAAAGGAACATCTGTTGAATTAAATCATACTAATATTCCTGATGATGCTTTTGAAGATATTTCAGATGGTTGGGACGAATATTATTTTGGGGCTTTGATAGATTTTTACGAAGAAGAATAATATGCAAGAAGTCAATTCAGCTAATTCAGATTTGCTTTTGAAGTTAGTTAACATGCCAATGCCATTTGGTAAATACAAAGGTAGATTACTATGCGATTTGCCAGTAAATTATTTAGAATGGTTTCAACGCAAAGGATTTCCGAAAGGTGAAATGGGAATTTTATTACAAACTATTTTAGAAATAAAAATGAATGGATTAGAGCATTTATTACATCCTTTAAAAAATCAAAAAAAATGATCAGTAAATGGAAAAAATATATAAGCTACATCTACCCTATTTTATTAGAAAAAAAAATTGGGAAAAATTCTTCGTTAGAGTTATGGCTGACCAATAATAGGCTACAATTGGCTACCGATAAAGCAATTTATTCATGGGAAGATTTATATTATCCATTTTCTTTTGCATTAAATTCAATTAAAAAAAAATTGATTCATGTAAATTCATGCTTAATTGTAGGTATGGGAATGGGAAGTATTTCAAAAATTTTATATCACATCCACAGCCAGAAAAACATTAATTATACAGCCATTGAATCAGAAACCATTATTGTGGAATGGGCTAAAAAATATTTACCCAATCAACTGCATGAACATACTACCTGGATTAATGATGATGCATCAAATGCCATTTTTTCTATTTCAAATAAATTTGATTTAATTTGTATGGATGTGTTTGTTCAAAGAAGTGTACCAGCTGCATTTCAAACCAAAAAATTTTTGCTACAATGCAAAACTTTGATGAATGAAAATTCAATACTTTTATTTAACATTATTTTGCATGATGCTGAAAAATTAAAAAATGAAAATTTTGAAGAAAATTTCAAATCAGTTTTTCAAAAACATGAAATACTTTCAAAAAATGAAAATCAAATTTGGATAGGTTATTACTAAATTAAAAAAATAATATCTTTATTTAGCAATATAGTATTTTCTATTTTAATTCAATTATCTTTGTGCCGATATTTGAGTTATTTCGCATTTTGTATTTGATATTTATTTTCTTTTTTGCATCTCTGCTAATTAGTATTTAGATTTTTTTCCTTCTGCCATTTCTCATTTTTTTTATTTATTTAAAATTTCATTAAAATGAACATTTTTGTTTCAAATTTAAGTTTCAACGTTACAAGTGATGACTTAAAAGGATTTTTTGAAGACTTCGGTGAAGTTTCTTCAGCAAAAGTTATTATCGACAAATTTACTAACCGTAGCAAAGGCTTTGGTTTTGTAGAAATGCCTAACGATGAAGCAGCAAACAAAGCTATTCAAGGTTTGAATGGTGCTACTGCTGATAATCGTCAAATCAGAGTTAGCGAAGCTCGTCCGAAAGAAGACAGACCAGCATCTAACAGAAATTCTTATTCAGGTAACAACGGTGGTGGAAACAAACGTTGGTAATCAATAAATGAATTATCTAAAAAAACCGCTTCATTTTTTGTTGAAGCGGTTTTTTTTATGTATAAAAAATTACTTTTGTTGTGTAATACCGATTACGTTTTCAATTGCAGAATCACTTAACTCAAAAATAAAAAACTTTAAAGCCAATTTAAAAGTGGGTAACAGATGTGAAATTCTTCCTATTTAGATTTAAAAAAATATTCGCTTAATACAACCTGCCCCAAAGAAAAATAACCTGACCCTAAATAATCTGACTCTTCATTTTGCCAAATCATTTATTTAAAATGGTTTGCTTTGTTAATCAAAAAGTAGGATATTTGCACAACAAAAAATTATTTCAAACAAAAACAAATAGCTTGAGTACACCTTCAAAACCAACTGGCAATACCGGCGGACAACGCCCTGCTACTCCATTTCAACCACGACCAGCATTTAAACCAAATGCTCCTAGACCATACAACCGTGGGCCACAACGCAAAGAACAAGAACACAGAATTAATGAAGGCATTATTGCTTTAAAGGTTCGTGTAGTGGGTGAATTGATTGAACCTGGTGTTTATGATACTGCTCAAATGTTGAAATTGGCTCGTGAAAACGAAGTTGATTTAGTTGAAATAAGTCCAAATGCTGATCCTCCTGTTTGTAGATTAATTGATTATAATAAATTTTTGTACGAAAAAAAGAGAAAAGAAAAAGAAGCTAAAGCTGCCTCAAAAGCACAGCAAATGAAGGAGATTAGATTCACTCCTAATACCGATGAACACGATTTTGAATTCAAAGTAAAGCACTCTATCAACTTTTTAAAAGAAGGAAATAAAGTAAGAGCTTATGTTCAATTTAAAGGTAGAGCAATTGCTTATGCTGATAGAGGTCAAGTTTTACTATTAAAATTTGCTCAACAACTTGAGGAATATGGTGTTCCTGATCAAATGCCGAAATTAGAAGGCAAAAAAATGTTTATCACTTTGGCTCCTAAGAAGAAAAAATAATTTTAGCCACTATGCTTAAATTTTTATTAGAACTTTTTGTATTGTACTTAGTTTACAAATTAATTGTAGATATAATACTGCCAATTGCATCTGTTAGTAGGCGTACAAAAAAGATGATGGATGAAATGAATAAGCAACAACAGCCTTTTCAAAACAATACAACTTCTAATTCCTCTACTTCAAAAAAATCATCTCACGATGATGAGTATATTGATTACGAAGAAGTGAAATAATTTCCCCAATGAATTTAACTGAACTTATTGCCATAATTCAACAGCGTAAAAGTTTTTTATGTGTTGGATTAGATACTGATTTGTCTAAAATTCCTGCACATTTATTAAACACTGCTGACCCAATTTTTGAATTCAACAAACAAATTATTGATGCCACAAAAGATTACTGTGTAGCTTACAAACCTAACACAGCTTTTTATGAAGCTAATGGCAGCAAAGGTTGGGAAAGCTTACAAAAAACAGTAGAATATATTGGCGCATCACATTTTATAATTGCTGATGCAAAACGTGGAGACATAGGCAATACAGCCCAACAATATGCCAAAGCATTTTATGAAAATATGAATTGTGATTCGGTAACTATTTCGCCATACATGGGCGGCGATGCTGTAACTCCATTTTTAAAATACAAAAATAAATTTGCGATTGTTTTAGCCCTCACATCAAATGAAGGCGCAAAAGATTTTCAATTTATTACTGAAAGTAATCAACCACTTTACGAACAAGTAATTAAAAAATCAGCAGATTGGGGCAATGAAGAAAATATCATGTTTGTAGTTGGCGCTACAAAGCCAGAATTTTTTAAACATATTAGAACGATTGCACCTTCACATTTTCTATTAGTGCCTGGCGTAGGCGCTCAAGGTGGAACTGTGGAAGATGTTTGCCAATATGGTTTAGCTGAAAATTGTGGTTTACTAATTAATGTGAGCCGTGAAATTATTTATGCCTCAAACCAAAATGATTTTGCTTTAAAGGCTGCTGAAGTTGCTAAAAAATATCAGCAAATAATGAGTAGTTATTTGTAAAAAATCATTCCTATTTTTCAATTCCTATTTTTTCTTTCCGTTCTTTGTTGTTCGAAATAACGAATAACCATGTTTAATTTTTTAAAAGATACTATCGCTGAAATTATATTGGAAAATTTTCAGCAAACATTTAATTCTTCAAGCATACAAATTAACGCTACACCTATTGATTATGTTGGTGATTGCACTATTGTAGTTTTTCCATTCACTAAATTTTCAAAATTGAATCCTGAAGCAACAGGTAATTTTTTTGGAGAAAAATTGATGGCAAAAAACTCGAATATTGAATCTTATAATGTTGTAAAAGGATTTTTGAATATTGTTTTCAAACCTGAATTTTGGTTAACTGAATTGTGCTTAGCGAAAGCAAATAAATCATTTGGTCAGTTAGCGTCAACAGGCAGAAAAGTGATGGTAGAATATTCCTCACCCAACACCAATAAACCTTTGCATTTAGGTCATGTTCGAAATATTTTATTAGGTCATTCAATTGCTGAAATCCTAAAAGCTTGTGGCAATGATGTGATTAAAACCACATTGGTTAATGACCGTGGTATTCATATTTGTAAAAGTATGTTGGCTTATAAAAAAGATTGTGAGAAAAGAGAAATTAGAATTGGGAGTATCAATCCTACAACTGAAAGTATAAAAGGCGACCATTTAGTTGGAAAGTATTATGTGGAGTTTGATAAAGCTTACAAAGCTGAAATCAAAAGCTTAATAGAAAATGGAGTGAATGAAGATGATGCTGCTAAAAATTCATCTATGATGAAAGAAGCTCAACAAATGCTTTTAGATTGGGAAGCTGGAAAACCTGAAGTAATTGAATTATGGAAGACAATGAATGGTTGGGTATATGAAGGATTTGATGCATCTTACAAAAAATTAGGAGTAACCTTTGATAAATCTTATTACGAAAGCAATACATATTTGCTTGGTAAAAAAGCTGTGGTTGAAGGTTTGAAAGAAAGTGTATTTGTGCAAGATGCTGATAATTCAGTTTGGATTGATTTAACCAATGATGGATTGGATAGAAAAATATTACAACGAAAAGATGGTACTTCGGTTTATATCACTCAAGACGTTGGCACAGCCCAAATGAAATATGATGATTACAAAATGGATGAAAGTATTTATGTGGTGGGCAATGAGCAAGATTATCATTTCAAAGTGTTGCAATTAATTTTAAAAAAATTAGGAAAACCTTATGCTGATGGAATTTATCACATGAGTTACGGAATGGTGGAATTGCCAAGTGGTAAAATGAAAAGCCGTGAAGGAACTGTGGTTGATGCTGATGATTTAATGGCTGAAATGATTGATTCAGCAAAGCAAACTACAACCGCATTAGGAAAGTTAGAAGGATTATCAGAAGCAGAAAAAGAAAAATTATTTTACACCATTGGAATGGGTGCATTAAAATACTTTTTATTAAAGGTTGACCCTAAGAAAAAAATGATGTTCAATCCTGAAGAAAGTATTGAACTGCAAGGTAATACAGGTCCGTTCATTCAATACACTCATGCTCGTATTTGCTCTATTTTAAGAAATAATAAATTAGAAAGAATTACATTAGAAGAATCAATA
>JBDKJJ010000027.1:0-2941 GCA_039796635.1 Bacteroidota bacterium | reverse complement strand
TTCTGATGCTTTTACGATTCCTTCTGATTCATGTACCTACACTGTTTCAGCCATCGCTGATATTGATAATCAAATTACTGAATTGAATGAAAGTAATAATGATTTAAATTATCAATTTGGTAGAGATTTTAGCGCAGGATTAGGTTGTTATCATACAGGCTCGAGTTGTGTACCTTATGTTATTCCTGTGGGAACTTCATTAACCATGAATAGTATTGTTGCTAACAATGGTTTACGTGATGCAGATACAGTGCATGTTCGCTTCAAAATTGGAAGTACCATAATCGGGTATGATAACTTAACTCATTTGTCTGCCAATAGTAATTTGCCAGTAAGTGTAACACATCAATTTAATGCAGTAGGAAATTATGCGATTGAAATTTATCCAGATTATGATAATAAATATTGCGAAGAAAATGAGAGCAATAATGTGGGATATATTTATGTAACTGTAACCAGCGGAAGCCCTGATTTACAAATACTTTCACAAGATATTTCACCAAGTAATTTGAATCCAAGCCCTAATCAAACTATTACTATTGTTTCTTCCATTCATAATTATGGAACAGTGAAATCAAACCCATGTGCTGTTCGTTTTTATGTAGATAATGTTCAATTAGGAATGGATGTGTTGATTGATACTTTATATCCTGGGCAAGATACAACTGTTGCTGCTACTGCGTCTTACGCCAATGGAATTGTTGGGCCGAAAATTATTAAAGTAAAAGCTGATATTAATAATATCATTGCAGAAAGCGATGAATCGAACAATGAAGCCACACGAGCAGTGATTGTTGGCGGTGCGCCTGACTTTGCAAAATCATTGCATGAAGGCATAACATTTAGTAGTAATCATTTCAGAAAAGGAGATACGATTCAAGTTTGTGATTATATCCGAAATTATGGTGGTGATACTGGTACTGCGGTGATTAGATTTTTCAGTGTGAGTAATTCAGGTAGAAAATTAATTGACAGTTTGGTTTTCACTTTGAATGACCATGATAGTTCAAAATTCTGTGTGAATTGGGTGGTAGATAATTATAATGGAAGAATTGTTACACAAATTAGTCGCAGCAATCCGCAAGAATTTGATGTGCTGAATAATAATGATTCTATAAATTTCCATGCAGGGCCTAAACTATTAGCAACAGTGAATTTATCGCCTACATCAGTTTGTTTTAATAGCGGTGAAAATATTTCAGCTTCTGTTCAAAATGATGGTCAAGCATTAAATTATCAATGGTATCATGATTCCAATACGATTGGGAGTAATTCTGCAAATTATTCAATCTCTAATGCAGCCTTTGCTGATAGCGGTTATTACCATATTGAAATAACAGATACATTCGGAACAGTTATTAGCCATGCGAAATTTTTAACAGTAAAAACAAATCCTGTTGTTACGGTTACAGGTCCAAGTACTACTGTTTGTGTTGGAGTAAGTACATCGCTTTCGGTAATTGGTGCTACAAGTTATAATTGGATGCCAGGAAATTTGTCGAATAATATTGTTTTGGTTTCACCTACAACATCAACTACATACAGTGTTACAGGAACTACAGATGGATGTTCATCAGTTGCTACTTTTACCTTAAATGTTACTAATTGTGGTACAGTGCCAGCAAATGATAATCCATGTGGTTCAGTAAATTGTTCAGCAAATTCAGGTAGAATACCGGGCTACAACACAGTATTTGTACCTTATGATAATGGATCAGGAATTTATGGCGGATTAGATAATTCAACTGTTACCAACAATCCTCCTTCAGGGCCAAGTTTGGTATATTATACAGGCAATAATATTTTGGCAAGCAGTAATTTGTTTGAACCTGTTTCTTCATGTGTACCTTCTGTTTCAGGTTATGTGCCTAAAACAGTTTGGTATAAGTTCAAAGTTCCAACTTTTGGTGCAGGGGTTACCATTCGTTCATTAGCAAGTTATGGACAAACGTTTATACCTACTTTAACTGTGTATTCATTATCAGGCGGAACGCCTTGTGGCTCACCTATATTTACTGAAATACAATGTTCATCAACAGGTGTATTAGCATTGAATTCAGCCACTTTAGCGCCATATCAAGGCCAAGTATTGTTTTTACAATTGCAAGGCACACCAACTAATACAAGCGGAGCTTATACATTAAGTATTCAAGGAGTTGTACCTGATATTTCATTAACAAACCCAACCACTACATCCATACAAGTTAATTTACCAAGCGTTGGTTCAACAACTCCAATGCGATATTATATTTATTGGCAAAAAGTTGGAAGTGCAGGAACATCTTATGTCACAGTGGGGCAGCAGTCAACAAGCTATACAATAACAGGATTGATATCGGGATATAATTATAGAGTTTGGGTTAAATATGCTGATGTAAACAAACCGAATGGTTCAAGTATTTATGGTGCTTCAAAACTTTTAAGTACCGTTACAGGTTGTGGAGGTGCGTTGCCAGCGCCAACAATAACTCAAAACACATCTCATTGTGCTGTAGTAAATTTTAATTTTGCTGATCCACCAGTTTCAGTTCCAACACCATTACATAGTTCTTCTTCAAGTTTACCTTATAGATTGTTTTGGGTAAATCCAAATACTGGTCAAGGCTTTATTCAACCATTAGGTAATTTACCATTAGGGGGGTTAAACGCTTCAGTAGGTGTGAACAAAAATCTTAGGTATTATTATACTTATAAATGCATTGGTGGGGCATTAATGAGTTCTGTATCTACCATCTTTACTACATGTAATGGAACAGCCCGAACCACTAATGATACAATTAAAATTGGTGAAGCAGTATATAATGGAGTTCATTATTTGAATCAAAGTTGGGATGAAATTTCTGAATCAATATTATCGAATTCATATTTGAATGAAAACGAGCATAATATTGAAATTGAAATCATTGATAAAAATATAAATGCAGAAAGTAATGAGGTTTAT
>JBDKJJ010000026.1:0-8138 GCA_039796635.1 Bacteroidota bacterium | reverse complement strand
GTTTCTAGTGCATTAAAGTGTGGTACAAAGAATAAATATGGTGAAAGTTTATTTGGCGTATTGCTATAAAAATAATATTCATAAACTGACCATAAAATAGTAAGTCCGAATACAATCCAATAGGTTGGATAAAGCCGAAGAAATCTGTTGAAATAGAATTTTTTAATATCAATTTTTGATGATGAATAATTTTCAGATAATGTTTTGAAAATATAAAAACCTGAGAGAATAAAAAATATTTGCACAGCAATAAACCCATCTAACATTTTAGTCGGAGGTGAACTTTTTAAATGTTCAAGCATTACACTTAGTGCTAATAAAAATCGAACAATACCCATCCGTTTTATTGAATTATTTTCAAATGTAACTATTTCTATTTTCAGAATATAAAGGTGTTGTTTATTTAAATATATTTGTTGAAATAATAATTATTAAGCATTGAAAACAATTTTAGTAACAGGTGCCAATGGGCAGCTAGGGAATGAATTAAGAGTTTTATCAACTCATTATTCTAATTGGAATTTTATTTTTTGTGGTCATCAGGAATTAGATATTACAAATAAAGAATCGGTTACAAATTTTTTTCATCAAAATAAAATAGAAGCAGTAATAAATGCAGCTGCTTATACGGCAGTAGATAAAGCCGAAACTGATTTGGATAATGCCATGAAAGTGAATGCTGATGCAGTTGAAAATTTAGCATTAGCATGCGTTAATTACAACGCTTTTTTATTGCATGTTTCTACTGATTATGTTTTCAATGGAAATAATACAACCCCTTATTTGCCTTACGATAAAACAGAACCTATAGGAGCTTATGGCTTAACAAAATACAGAGGCGAAGAGCGAATGCAACAATTATTTACTACTCAACAATTGAAAGGATTAGTGGTAAGAACAAGTTGGGTATATAGTCAGTTTGGAAATAATTTTGTAAAAACTATGCTTCGATTGATGAATGACAGACCTGAATTAAAAGTGGTTGCTGACCAAAAAGGCAGACCAACCTACGCTTTTGATTTGGCTGATGCTTTATTAAAAATGACAAAACAATTATTTGATGGTAAAAATATTTTTTCATCATCAAATCTTCCCATTTATCATTATGCTAATGAAGGGGAAATTACATGGCATCAATTTGCATCAGAAATAGCTTCGCAAATAAATTATAAAGGAATCGTTCATCCAATTCCAACTGCTGAATTTCCTACACCAGCTAAACGACCAGCTTACAGTGTTTTAAATACGGATAGCCTAACTTCAGATTTTAATATACAGATACCAAATTGGAAAACTAGTTTGATGATGTGTTTGGGTAAGTTGAAGTAAGGATTATACTAATTCAAATGTTGTTGCATTTCATTTATTTTTACTCTTTAGTAAATTTTAAATTTGAAATTTCACCATTTACATTAATGGTTTGAATAAAATAAATACCATTTGGTAAGTTACTCAAATTTATCAATGAATGATTGCTATTCAAATTTGAAATAGTACAATTCATGGTTTGTCCAATTAAATTTTTTATTTCAATGGATGAAATTAATTTATCACATTTTACATTAAGCAGTTCGTTAGAAGGATTCGGATAAACTGAAATTGAATTTTTTGTTGATGAAATATTATTGTATAAACCATTAATAACAACAGTATCTTTTTTGATAAATTTTACACTATCGCAAATTATAAAGTAGCCGCAATGATTTGTAGATATTAAACAAACTTGATAAGAACCATAGTTTGCATATTGATGAATTGGATTGCTGGACGTATCTGTATTTCCATCGCCAAAATCCCAATTATAAGAAGTTGAATATTGTGATGAATTTGACGTTGTAATTTTTTTATTTAGGGTATCAATAGTAATACTAAATAACGCTACTGGATTATTATCAATAGTAATGAAATTTGACTTTGTAGTACTTGAATTTCCTAAATAGTTTGATGTTGTTAAACTAACTTGATAATTGCCTGCTTGCGTAAATTGAAATTGAGGATGTTGAACAGTTGAAGTAAAATTTGATGGTCCATTTACTTGCCACAACCAAGAAGATGGAATATGACTGCTTGTATCAGTGAATTGAATATTGTCATTTATACAACCTATATTATTGTTACACATAAATTCAGCTGTTGGGGGAAATGATTTGCAATTTAAGTGAACCAATTGTGGTACATTTTCTCCAAATGTTGGTTTAGTTCCAGTTTGTCCATAATAATTATATCCATTCGATAATACAGTTTGATTGCTTAATAAAATGCTTGAAAAAAACGAACCTGCCTGAACACTAATTATGTTTTTTAATAAAGTAGAACTATTAAGCATTATCCTTGATGGTAAAACTCTTTGAGTGGTGGTTGCATCACAAGCTTCTCCATAAACATTAAAGCCCCAACCCCAAGCTGTACTGTCATTCATTAAGGCTAATGCATGATGGTCGCCCATGCTAATTTGTTTTACATTTTTCAGTAAATTAATTCCGCTACTATCTAATACCATTCGTGGTTTAAAACTAAATGTAGTATCACCCACACCTAATTGCCCATGACCGTTATCACCCCAAGCCCAAACTGTACCTGAATCAGTAACTGCAAAAATTGAATTTTGTTTGATGCTAATTGAAACTATATGTTTTAAGGGTTGAATTCCAGATGAATCTTTTACTAATCGTACGCCATAATTAGCTGAATTATTACCCAAACCAAGCTGCCCAAAATCATTATTGCCTGCCGCCCAAACTTGTCCGTCAGCTGTAACTGCGTAAATATTATTTCCACCAGCAGCTACTGAAATAACTTTGGTTAAAGCAGTAATTCCAGATGAATCTTTCATTTTAAAAGGAAATGCATAACTATAACTATTTAGTGAGTTAACATATAATCTACCACACCAACTTACTGTACTATCATTATGCAAAAACATGGATGCTTTGCTGCCTGCCGCTATTTTTTTAACATTTTTTAAATATAAATTATTGAAATCACGAATAGCAATTGCTTTGTAATAATATGAGCCTGTTGCATTAGCACCTAAACAATAATCACTATTTGAACCCCAACCATAAACTTTACCATTTGCGCCTAATGCTAAATTATGAATATTACCAGTAGCAATGGATTGAATGCCTGTTAGATAATTTGTACCCGTACTATCAAAAACTTTTAAGGGTAATGGAATTTGCGAATAACTAGCTGAAGCAAGATTGGTAGAATGATTGCCCCAAGCCCATACACTTCCATCATTTTTCAATATCGCTTGGTGTTCCATTCCTGCGCTAATTTGTTTTACATTATTTAATTTAGATGTTCCGTTTGCATCTAACACATTAGTTAAAGGTAGTATGTAATAATTATTTTCATTATTTCCCAAATTGCCCTGATAATTAACTCCCCACATTAATAAATCTCCATTGTTTGTTTCTGCTGCAACTTCGTCATCGCCACAATAAATATTTTTAATTATTGGTAAATTTTTCAACTGTATAGGCTTTTTAGAATTTAACTTATAATCGATTTGTGCTAAAATACCAAAACGATTATTGCCCCACATATATACTTTGCCTGAGGAACTTAGCGCCATTGCAAAACCATCGCCTGCTTCAATGCTTACTATATTGGTTAAAAATTGATTTCCTGTTATATCTGTTACTTGAGTTGGTAAATTAATATTAGTTGAAGTATTAATTCCTAATTGTCCTACATTGTTATTACCCCATGCCCACACAGTTCCATCATTTTTTAAAGCTAATGAAAAATGAGTACCTGCCGAAACTGATTTTACATTACTTAAAATACCAATACCAGTTGAATTTAAAACCTGAACTGCTTGTGAGATATAGGTATTAGTTGTTCCTATTCCTGCTTCACCATAATAATTTCTGCCCCAAACCCATACATTGCCGTTGGCATCAACTGCCAATGCATGTTCTGATGATGAACTAATTTGAATAATACTATCTAATACTACTGAATTGTAATCTATAACTTTAACTGGGGATGTTCGAGTATTGAATATTGTACCATCACCTAAAACACCAGTTGAATTTGAACCCCAACTAAAAACTATACTATCATTAGCTAATGCAAATGCAGATTGATTACGGCCACTTAAGGCTTTAATATTAGTTAAAAAGCCTACATTGCCAATGCCATGAACTTTTAATGGTGTTAAATTCTGAATTGTATTTCCAATGCCTAACATTCCCGAATAGTTTGCGCCCCAACTCCATACAAAACCAGCAGTATCTATTGCGAAAGATGCCCCAGATAAAGCATGTATAGATTTATACTTTTGAAGAGCAGGAATCGTAACTTTTTTAGGTTCGAGATAAGTTGAATCAATTAAATTTCCCCACGAGTATAAACTATCACCACAAAATGCCATGCTATGAGAAGCACTTATTGAAACTTTTTGAGCAATAGTTGTATTTGAAAATAAAAATAAAATAGCAAAAGTTAAAAGGCTTGAAATTGAATTTATTGATTTCATAAATTAATTAGTTAGGGTAAAAATAATTCAAATTAGATAATATGATATTATGATTTGTTAAGATTACGGTTTAAAAAGAATATTTTTTTATTTGAAATAATTGCAGATAAAAAACTACTTTCAACTAAAACAGACCAACAATTTTTTTTACTTTTGGCATCCTTAATTCAAAAATCTGTTATTTGTTAACGGAATAATAATTAAGTGCTGATTTCATTTTTCAAAAAAATAAAAATCAGATTAACATCGTTCAACATCAACTTAAAAACATTTAACCTTTATTTTCAATAAATGAATTATCAAAAAATCAACAACATTTTAGGCTGGGGTGTAGGTATTGCAGCCACTATTGTTTATGCCATGACAATGGAACCAACAGTGAGTTTCTGGGATTGTGGTGAGTTTATTTCAGGTTCGTTAAAAATGGAAGTTGTGCATCCTCCTGGGGCTCCATTATTTTTATTTATAGCACACATGTTTACTTTATTAGCTGGTGGCAATTTGGCTAAAGTAGCTTATATGGTTAACTTTTCATCTGCACTTTCTACAGGTATAGCTATGATGTTCTTATTTTGGACTATTACTGCTCTAGCTAAAAAAATGGTAGCTAAAGATGAAAATGGTGAACCCATTGGTGGTGGTTTATGGGCTGTAATGGGCAGTGGAGTAGTAGGTGCTATGGCAGCTTGCTTTGCTGACTCAATATGGTTTTCAGCAGTTGAAGGTGAGGTTTATGCCATGTCATTATTATTTACTTCTGTAGTTTTTTGGGCAATATTAAAATGGGAAAATCATGCTCATGAACGTAATGCTGATAAATGGATAGTTTTAATTGCCTTTTTGATGGGCTTATCAACTGGTGTGCATTTGTTAAACTTGCTTACTATTCCTGCTATTGCTTTTGTTTATTACTTCAAAAAATATGAAAGAAGTACAAAAGGAATCATTATCACTTTTGCAATTGGTGCAGCTTTATTGGCCTTTGTGCAATTTGGTATCATTCAAAAAATACCTGCTTTAGCGGCTTGGTTTGATAGATTATTTGTAAACGGATTCGGAACTGGATTTCATACTGGTGCTGCATTCTTCTTTGTTTTAATTGCAGTTGCAAGTGCATTCGGATTATGGTACACTCATAAAAATAATCATGCAATTGCTAATACTTTTATTTTATCAGTAGTGTTTATCATTATTGGTTATTCAGCAGTATTGATGGTACCAGTTCGTAGTGCTGCAAATCCTCCTATTGATATGAACAACCCTGAAGATGCTTATAGCTTATTGAGCTATTTGAATCGTGAGCAATATGGTGAAAGTCCTTTATTCAAAGGACCTGACTATACTGCAAAACCTTATAAAACTGACGAAACAGGAATTAAGTATGGTAGAAACGAAGCTAAACACAGATATGATACAGTTGGCTACAAACGTGATTATGTTTATCAAGATGAAGATTTAATGTTGTTCCCACGTATTTGGGATGGTAATGATCAAAACCATGTTCGCTTTTATAAACAATGGTTAAACCTTGGTGATCAAGATAAACCAAGCATGAGCGATAACATGAAGTTCTTCTTTACTTATCAAGTAAACTTTATGTATATCCGCTATTTAATGTGGAATTTTAGTGGTCGTCAGAACGATATTCAAGGTCATGGTAATAATCGCGATGGTAACTGGATTACCGGTATTCCTGCTTTTGACCATGCTATTTTAGATGTTGATTCATCAACTATGGGTGGTGTTTATGAAAATAATAAAGGCTCTAACAAGTTCTATTTAATCCCGTTAATATTAATCTTCTTAGGATTTTTCTATCATTTGAAAAACAATCAAAATGATTGGTTTGTAGTGTTACTATTATTCTTCTTCACAGGCTTAGCTATTGTATTGTATTTAAATCAAACACCATTGCAACCACGTGAACGTGATTATTCTTACGCAGGTTCGGTTTATGCATTGTGTATTTGGTTAGGCTTGGCTGTAATGGCTGTTTACGATTTTATCAATAAAAAAGGAGTGAAAGGTGCTGCTGGTGCTGGTTTAGCAACTGTATTATGTTTCTCGGCTCCGTTCTTAATGGCTAAAGATGGTTGGAATGACCATGACAGAAGCACACGTTATACAGCATTAGAGTTTGCTAAAAACTATCTGAATTCATGTCCTCAAAATGCTATATTATTTACTCAAGGCGATAATGATACTTATCCGCTTTGGTATGCACAAGAAGTAGAAGGCATACGTGATGACGTACGTATTATCAATCTAAGTTTATTAGGCGTTGATTGGTATGTAGATGCATTAGCACATAAAAATAATAATGCTGATTTAGTTCCGATTAGTGTAACACCTGATAAATATCGTGGACAAAATCGTGATTATTTACAGTATTATGATGCTAAGAAATTTGACCAAAATTCGGCTTATAATTTAGCTGATGTAATGAAATTTGTATTCAGTGATAATCCTGATGCACAATTGCCATTGCAATCAGGTGAAACCATGAATTATTGGCCAGTTCAAAATGTATCAATTCCTGTAAACGAAGCTAATTGCCGAGCTCAAGGCATTAATCCATCTGATTCTACTAAGTTTCCTGCTACCATTGCATGGAAAGTAAGAACAAGTGGCATGTTATTGAAAAATGATTTATTCACTTTAGATATCATTGCTCAAAATAATTGGAAACGCCCAATTTGCTTCACTGTTTCTTCAAGCCCTGATGCATTTCAAGGATTAGATAAGTACATGGAAATTACAGGTATGATTGTACGCTTAACACCATTTGAAAATAAGCAACATACTATGTATCCTATGACTGGTGCTGTAAATACCAACTTAATGAAGGATAATGTGATGAACAAATATATGTTTGGTGGTATTCAGAATAAGAATGTTTATCTAGATGAAACTGCAATGCGTATGGCTGTTAATTTACAAAGCAATATGGGTAGATTAGCTGAACAGTTAGTAATTGAAGGCAGAAAACAAGAGGCCATTGAAGTATTAGATAAATGTGTGAAAATGTTGCCTTCAGTTGAAGTGCCTTACACTGTGTATGTATTACCATTTATTGATACTTACTACAAAGCAGGTGCAGTTGATAAAGCACATGCAATGGCAGAAGAATTATTAAAATCATCACGTAAGGAAGTAGCCATTTACTTTAATATGGATGCAGATAAAATTAGAGGATTATATAACCGTGATATACAAGAATGCTTGTATGCTATGCAAAGTATCCAACGATTTGCTGCTGAAAACAATGATACAACTTTTGCTAAAAAATTAGATACTGAATTCCGTCCGTTAGAAATGCGCTACGGACAAATCATGGGAGCTCAGTAATTTAATTATTCCTCTTTCATAATACCATTTCCTCTCCCATTGGAGAGGATAAAGGTGAGGTTGTTAAAATAAATTATGAAAGAGAGATATTATTTAGATTATAGAATTTCTAAATCCCCAATCTGAAAAGGTTGGGGATTTTTTTTGTGCTTACATTTTAGAAATAAGTGTTTAAGTTTGTTGGATGGAAAATATTGGAATTATTACTATTGATGTACAACATTTAACTGCTGCGCTTTATCTATTAAAAATAACAAATAAAAATGCTGAACAGAAAACAGTTAAATTTGTGAAACAATAA
>JBDKJJ010000025.1:0-3974 GCA_039796635.1 Bacteroidota bacterium | reverse complement strand
TGAATTGTATCTATACGGAATTCCAACATGAGCAAAGGTTACTGGTGAATTCAAAAATACTACACTGCTATTATAACCAATGAACTGAGGTGTTTTAAATTCAAGTTCACTTTGTAGATAGAAAGCAACATTATCTGAATTTTTTATGTTGCAAATACCACCATTCCTATTTCTTTCACCCCAACAAATGGTATATCTACCTGGACCAGGGTAAGTATGCCTTGTTTTGTATTCATTTTTAATTATTGAATCACAAATATTTAATGAATCAGATTTATAAACTCTTGATGAATCACCATCACCCCATTTTACATCATCTAAAAAATATCTGTAAGCAACAGGCGTTGGTGAAGTAAATGGATTTTTGTTGTAAACAGTTATTGTTATTTCAAATGTATTATTTGAAATATGTTTGTATGAAATTTCACCAGCTCTGTTGTGGGTTGCAAAAGTTTTTTCGGAAACTAAGCAAAGTACAAATAATAAAAGTGAGTAGAGATATTTCATGATATAAATATGGAAGCAAATTAATTAATTTTATCTAATACAAACGAAGCATTTTGAGAAAATATTTCTAACTTATGATTTAGCTTATTAATTTGATTTTAAATTTTATCTTTGCAGCAATAAAACTAACTTTTTGAATTTCATAAATCAAATAAAGGATTCCCATTATGTAATGCCAATGTTGGCATTCGTTATTTCATTCTTGATTACATACATAAGCATTCCATCAATAATTCAAGTTGCTAAAATTAAACATTTGTTTGATGAACCAGATAGTAGGAAACTTCATAAAAGCAAAGTTCCTACATTAGGTGGTTTGGCAATTTTTGCTGGAGCATCAATAGCTGCTTTGTTGTTTTGCGATTTTACAAAATTGGCAGATTTACAGTATTTAGTTGCTGCTATGATAATTTTGTTTTTTTTAGGGATAAAGGATGATATTATTATTTTATCTCCTACAACAAAATTCATTGGCCAGTTTATAGCTGCTTTTGTGATTGTTTGGTTAGGTGATATTAGGCTCACTACATTTGGTGGGGTATTTGGAATTCATACAATTAGTTATGAGCTTAGTATTGTTTTTTCTATTCTTACAATTGTTACAATAGTAAATTCATTTAATTTAATTGATGGAATAGATGGATTGGCAGGCACAATTAGTTTTATTGTCATTTCAGCTTATGCAGCATGGTTTTATAATGTAGGTGAAACTGCCAATCAATTGTTTGTTTTTTCATTGGCAGTTATGGGCGGATTGTTAGCATTTTTAAGATTCAATATAACACCTGCAAAAATTTTCATGGGTGATACAGGCTCATTATTAATGGGAACGATAATAGCTGTGCTTACGCTTGAGTTTATTAACTTGAATCATAAAATTGTTTCAGTACATAGATTGAGCACTGCACCTGTTTTAGCATTCGGGATAATGATAATTCCATTGTATGATTTATTAAGGGTTTTTACAGTAAGAATCATTCGAAAAAAATCTCCATTTCATCCTGATAAAATTCATGTACACCACAAATTACTTGAACTAGGATTAACACACTTGCAAGCTACATTCGTGCTTGGATTGGTAAATGTATTTTTTATTATTTTTTTATTTGTTTTCCAAGAATATAATATTACATTATTAATGCTTGCTGTAATTATTTTAGCAAGTGGATTCACTATTTTATTATGGGCATTAACAAAATATAAAAAACAAAAGATAAATGTCAAAAATTAAATTTGCTGTTATTGGTTTAGGTCATATTGGTAAACGCCATGCTGAGATGATTCGTAAAAATGACCATTGCGAATTAGTAGCTGCCATTGATGTGAATCAGGATTTAAAATCGTTTGTTGATTCAGAATATAAGGTTCCTTATTTTTCATCGGTTGAAGATTTTATTGCATCAGGCATAAAAGCCGATGTTGTTAATGTTTGTACACCTAATGGTTTTCATGCTCAAAATGCTATTAAAGCTTTGGAAAACGGAAGTCATGTAGTAGTTGAAAAACCTATGGGTTTAACTAAAGCTGAATGCGAACAAGTGATTTATAAATCATTGCAAGCTCATAAGCAAGTATTTTGTGTAATGCAGAATCGTTATAGTCCGCCATCAGCTTGGTTAAAACAAGTAATCAATGAAGAGCGTTTGGGGAAAATTTACATGGTTCAAATTAATTGTTATTGGAATCGTGATGAACGCTATTATAAAAAAGGTGGATGGAAAGGAACTTTAGATTTAGATGGCGGCCCATTGTTCACACAATTCAGTCATTTTTTAGATATTATGTATTGGGTATTTGGTGATATTAAAGATGTAAATGCTCGATTCAATAATTTTAATCATGCTTACACACCTTTTGAAGATAGCGGTTCAGTAAGTTTTAATTTTATTAATGGAGGTATGGGAATTCTGAATTATTCAACAAGTATGTGGGATAAAAATTTAGAAAGCAGCATGACCGTGATAGGAGAGAAAGGAAGCATTAAAGTTGGAGGTCAGTACATGGATCAAGTGGAATATTGCCATGTGAAAGATTATGAAATGCCAACTTTACCACCATGTAATCCACCTAATGATTACGGTCCATATAAAGGAAGTGCAGCCAATCATCATTTTGTGATTGAAAATGTAGTAGATACATTAACAGGCAAATCAACCGCTACCACCAATGCTTTAGAAGGATTAAAAGTGGTTGAAATTATTGAACGAATTTATGCTTTAAAATAAATATGTGTGGAATTGCAGGCATCATTAATAAAAATAATACACCTGTATTAAATTCCGTTATTGAAAAAATTACAAAAGCCGCTGTTCATCGAGGAAACGATGACAGCGGTTTTTTTTATGAACAAAATTTTGCATTTGGTCATCAACGATTATCAATTATTGATTTATCAGAAAATGGAAAACAACCTTTGCAATATTTGAATAGATATACCATTACCTATAATGGTGAAATTTATAATTACGTTGAAATAAAAAATGAATTAGAAAATGTAGGTTATCAATTCAAAACACAAACAGATACTGAAGTTATTTTAGCAGCTTATGATTATTGGAAGCAGGATTGTGTAAAGCAATTTAATGGGATGTGGGCATTTGCTATTTATGATAAAATTGAAAATAAGATTTTTTGTAGCCGAGATAGATTTGGTGTAAAACCATTTTATTTTTTTTCAAATCAAAATAAATTCATTTTTGGTTCTGAAATAAAACAGATTCTTGCTATTGAACCTGCTATTGCAAACACTAAAATTTTAATGGATTATTTAGTGTTTAATTTAGAAGAACATACCGATGAAACTTTTTTTAGCGGCATAAAAAAATTACCAGCCGCTCATCATTTGATGTATGATTTATCAAATCATTCATTTTTAGTTGAAAAATATTATGAACCAAATATTGATAATTCAATTCAACAAATAAGTGAAGCAGATGCAATTGATAAGTTTCAATCGTTAATGAATCATTCAGTTTCACTGCGTTTAAGAAGTGATGTTAAAGTAGGAACTTGTTTAAGCGGAGGCTTGGATTCATCATACATAGCAACTGTAGCTTCAAAATTACATCAAAATAAAAATGAAAAATTTTCAGCCATCACGGCTCAAAGTATTTTAAATTCAAATGATGAAACTGAATTTGCAAAGCAAGTAGTAAGCACTTCAAACCTGCAATGGTATTTAACCAAACCTGAAAAAACTGATTTTATTAATGCTATTGATGAAGTAATAAAATGCCAGGAAGAACCATTTTTCAATACCAGTAATTTTATGCAGTTTTTTGTGATGAAAGCTGCATATCAAAATAATATTAAAGTTCTTTTAGATGGACAAGGCGGCGATGAAACATTATTAGGTTATACTCGTTATTATCCGGCTATTTTAAAATCGAAAAATGTATTTAGTTACCCCAAATTGTTGATGGATGCGGCTTCCAAATCATCACTTTCAATTTCTGAATTAGTTATTC